>JAFWBN010000103.1 GCA_017507075.1 Alistipes sp.
ATTAAATGCGTCGCAGAAACGAACAAAACGAGCAGCCTTGCGAGATGCGTTGATATCGAGCACACCTGCCATAAACTTAGGCTGGTTTGCGATAATACCTACGCTCTGACCATTGAAACGAGCAAAGCATGTGATGATATTCTTTGCATAACCTGCTGCAGACTCAAGATAGTCGCCATTATCGACAACAGCCTTGATAACATCATACATATCGTATGCCTGGTTAGGGTTATCAGGGATAATCTCGTTGAGCGAATCTTCAAGACGAGCGATAGAATCGGTGCAGATTGCAAGTGGAGCATCCTCCATATTGTTCTGTGGCATGTAAGAGATGAGCTTGCGGATAAGTGCGATACCCTCCTCCTCAGTGTCAACTGCAAACTGTGCAACACCTGACTTTGTAGCGTGAACAGTTGCACCACCGAGCTGCTCCTGAGTTACATCCTCACCTGTTACGGTCTTAACTACCTTAGGACCTGTAAGGAACATGTTTGAGGTGTTCTTCTTCATGATGATAAAGTCAGTAAGTGCCGGAGAATAAACCGCACCACCTGCACAAGGACCAAAGATTGCAGAAATCTGTGGGATAACACCTGAAGACATTACATTACGCTGGAAGATATTTGCATAACCTGCAAGAGCATTTACACCCTCCTGAATACGCGCACCACCTGAGTCGTTAAGACCGATGCAAGGCGCACCGTTACGCATAGCCATATCCATAACCTTGCAAATCTTGTCGGCAAGAGCAAGAGAAAGTGAACCTGCGGTAACAGTAAAGTCCTGTGCAAATACATAAACAAGGCGACCATCGATTGTACCATAACCTGTTACAACGCCATCACCAAAGGTATGCTTCTTCTCCATACCGAAATCGTAGCAACGGTGAGTTACAAACATGTCAAACTCCTCAAAGCTACCCTCATCAAGCAACATTTGAATACGCTCACGAGCAGTAAACTTGCCCTTCTCGTGCTGCTTCTCAATTGCCTTCTCGCCACCACCCATACGAGCCGTTTCACGATTCTCGATGAGTTTGTTGATTTTGTTCTGAATTTCGCTCATAATATTTTTACGAATTAAATTATTTCTTTTCACACAACTCTGTAAGGATACCCTGGGTTGACTTTGGATGAAGGAAAGCGATAGTCATATCGTCTGCACCCTTGCGTGGTGTAGCGTCGATAAGACGAAGACCCTTCTCTGATGCGTCAGCAAGCTGCTCCTCGATATTCTCGCAAGCAAGTGCCATGTGGTGGATACCTACGCCCTTGTTCTCGATAAACTTAGCGATGGTTGACTCCTCGCAAGTTGGCTCCAAAAGCTCGATTTTAGTCTGACCAAGCATAAAGAATGCTGTGCGAACTTTCTGGTCTGCAACCTCCTCAATCTTGTAACATTTTAGACCCAATACATTTTCCCAATAAGGAATAGCTTCATCAAGGCTCTTCACTGCGATACCAAGATGCTCAATGTGAGATACTTTCATAGTGATTAGTGTTTTAATGTGTTTATAATTATGTTATCTGGATTACTTTAGTAATAAACTCCGCAAAGATAACTCTTTTTTGGGGTAAAAAAAATTATTAGAACTGATTTTTACACAAAAAATATCTATTTGTGCAACCTCTTGTTTTTTTAACTAAAAATAACTACCTTCGTAGCTCCTATGGTAAGAAAAAGCATTATATTTATTTCGGCGTTGCTTTTTGCAACAAATGTAACCGCCCAGGATGTGGTTATTGCCGAGCGTGCGCCAAAAATCAATTTGGAGCAGTGTCAAATCCCTGATGGCAAGTTGCTCTACATGAGTTTTATACACTCCACAAGTGCATCTTGCATCGGAACAACGCTCAAGATGATGGATATAGCAAAGCAGATTGCAAATCTGAACTTTGTTATCCTTACACGAGAGAAACTTGTCGATGCTGACGAGTGGTTACAGCACATTGCTCTGCAATCAAACAATGTTATCTTTGAGGCCTACGACACCTTCAAACTCTTTGGCATTGAGTATGCACCTTTCGGTTTGCTCCTAAACTCAGAGCACAGAGTATTATGGTTTGGTAATCCGCAGAGACTTGACAAGAGTAATTTAGAAAATATTATATCACAATGGAGTTCACAAAAATAGACCATTACGAGAAAGAGTACCTTGACACCCATCACGATAGCGCACTTGCTGTAACTACGGGTGTAGAAGACCAACCTATAGTAAACCCGTATTTTGTCCGCAAGCGTAAGCGCAAGCTATCGACAGACGAGTATGTAGAGGGTATTTTGAATAGAAATATAACAATACTCTCGCAGGCAATCACGCTTATTGAGAGTAACAATCCTGATAATTACGCTCAGGCGCAACAGATTATCGAGCGTTGTCTGCCGTATGCCGGAAACTCTGTAAGAATTGGTATTACAGGTGTGCCTGGCGCGGGAAAATCGACCTTTATTGAGGCTGTGGGCAATATGGTAACATCTATGCACCACCGTCTTGCCGTGCTTGCCATTGACCCAAGTTCAGAGCGCAGTGGAGGCTCTATTTTGGGTGATAAGACCCGCATGGAGAGCATCTGCAACAATCCGGATGTATTTGTTCGTCCCTCCCCTTCTGCAGGTTCTTTAGGTGGCGTGGCTCGAAAGACTCGTGAGACTGTAGTTCTCTGCGAGGCTGCAGGTTTTGATGTGATATTTATCGAAACTGTGGGCGTGGGTCAGTCAGAGACTGCGGTACACTCTATGGTCGATATGTTTATGATGTTGCAGATTTCAGGTGCCGGCGACGAGCTACAAGGTATCAAGCGCGGAATTATGGAGATGGCAGATATTATGGTCATCACAAAGGCCGATGGAGAAAATGTCCACAAGGCAAATCTTGCCAAAGTGCAGTACCAAAATGCACTACACCTCTTCCCTCTTCCAGAATCGGGTTGGAGTGCAAAGGTATTTACCTGCTCCTCTGTCGAAAAGACGGGTTTAGAAGAGGTTTGGAGCGGCGTAGAGGACTTTTTGGAGCATATCAAGCGCAACGGATATTTTGAGGCTCATCGTAACGAGCAGAATAAATATTGGATGTACGAAAGTATAAACGAGACTCTTAAGAGTAGTTTCTATCTTAATCCAGAAATCGAGAGTCGCATCGCTGAGGTTGAGCAGAGAGTGCTTGATGCAAAACTAAGCTCATTTATCGCAGCCAAAGAGCTTCTGGACATATACTTCAAAAGATAGCATGCGTATTGTTGTATTTACCGGAGCCGGAATAAGTGCCGACAGCGGCATCCCCACATATCGCAGTAGTGATGGTTTGTGGGCGAATTATAGAATTGAGGAGGTTTGCACTCCTGAGGCTTTGATGCGCGACAGGGCCAAGGTTATTGACTTCTACAATATGCGTCGTCGTGAGATGGCGGACAAACTTCCAAATGCAGGACACAAAGCCATTGCCGAATTGGAGCAATACTTTGACACAGAGGTAATTACGCAGAATATTGACAACCTGCACGAACAGGCAGGTTCGACTAAAGTTCTCCATCTGCACGGAGAGCTGACAAAATTGCGCGAAGAGAGTGGCGAAAAGTATATTACCGACATAGGTTTGCGCGACCAAAGGCTTGATGAAACGGCCCCAAATGGGGAGTTATTGCGTCCTCACATCGTCTTTTTTGGGGAGGCTGTGCCTATGTTTGAGCGTGCAGCAAAAAAAGTCTCAGGAGCCGATATACTGATTATTGTAGGCACTTCTCTTGCCGTATATCCCGCAGCATCGCTTGTGCAGTATGTAAGGGATACAAATGTGCCGATATATATTGTTGACCCTGCGCAACTCAATATCCGTAGCCGCAACCCTATTATCCATATCCAGAAACGCGCCGCCGAAGGTGTACCAGAAGTTGTTGAAATTCTGAAGAGAGAGTTGGGTAATTAGTGTGATAAAATAGCATTAAATGACAATAAATAACAATCGCACCTACGGTGCTTAATGGCGTCATATAAGGATGGATATACTGAGGCAAAACAACAATCTGTATCGCAATCTTACGGCTTATCGTAAGGCCTTGGTTATTTATGATTTAACCTTCTATTTTTGCAACAAATTTATTGATTATAATGATCGGACGAAAGATCAAATGATACAAGCAGCCCGCTCTGGCAAACAGAATATTGTTGAAGGTAAAGCGGCATCTCTAACTTCATCTGAAATACATATTCAGCTACTAAATGTTGCACGAGCGAGTTTTCAAGAACTATTAGCCGATTTAGAAGACTACTTGCGTACTCGCAAATTGCGATTTTGGGATACAGATTCCGTCCAAGTTAAAACAATGCGAAAACTTGGGCTTTCACACAATGATTCTGACTTTTTTATGCAAATAGCCGAAACGAGAGATGATGAAACTATTGCCAATATAATTATTGTACTAATTCACCAAGAAGATGTATTATTACGCAAACATATTGAAAATCAGATTGCAAAATTTATAAATCAAGGAAGTTTTCGAGAAGCATTAACGAAGGCTCGTATTGCAAAAAGGAGAGGTCAATAATTTGCTATTAAGGGCTGAAAGCCCGTTGCCATTGAATGCTATTATTTGTCATTATTAAAAACTAACATCTTAATCGTAACACAATATGAAGTATGCACTAATTTCGACTGAAAAGGGCGATATGAAGGCGGAGTTGTATGAAAATGAGACTCCGGGAACTGTTGCCAACTTTGTAAAACTTGCTCAGTCTCGTTTCTATGACGGGCTGACCTTTCACCGAGTAATTCCCGACTTTGTAATTCAAGGCGGCTGCCCTATAGGTAATGGAGCAGGTGGCCCAGGTTGGACTATAAAGTGTGAAACGGATGCCCCTCGTCAGTATCATGACCGCGGCGTACTCTCTATGGCACACCGAGGCAAAGATACAGGCGGCTCACAGTTCTTTATTTGCCACAACCGCTGCAACACCCAACATCTTGACGGCGTACATACATGTTTCGGAAAAGTTGTAGAGGGAGAGAATGTAATTGACGATATCCGCCCAGGAGATTTGATTTTCTCTATCACTATCGTAGAGGAGTAGTATCTTTTAGGTTAGAGGCGCGGAGAGCCTTTGCGCAAGCCCTCCGCGCCTTTATACTTAGTTTCCCTTTCCAACAACCTTTGGCAGGGCTTTTTCGAGTTCTATATTTTGACCCATAAGCGATATAAAGGTTGCAGCATTGTCTGAGCGAATAAAGATTACAAGCAGCGTTATCTTACCTTTAGAGTCTTTGCGGTTGCTATATATCTTTACATCCTTACCCTCACTTACAAAGGACATAACACTATAAAGGCTTGCCACATTACTCTGAACATCCTCGCAGAACTCTTGCAACATAGAAGTATCCTCTGCCGAGATTGCACTCATGCTCTCTATACCATCCTCAACGCCCATTGTATCAAGCAGTTGACGAGACAGCTCCACGATTGTAAAGCCTTGTTCTTTTGAGTAGCGTTTAACGAGTTTAGAAAAATCGCTATTTTGAGCCACTACAGAGAGTGGGAAAAGTGCAAGAAATAGTATAATAAGTCGTTTCATACCCATATTTTTTTAGAAGTACAGTCCAACACCTGCCGACATACGACGGGCTATAATATCTGTCTTATTTTTATACATATTGAGTAACGAATAGTTCACAAAAGCATAGACTCTACGCCAACCTATTCTGCTTGTAACGCCCACCTGCACAGGATTTAGTGGCAATTTGCCCTCGATTTTGGTTTTAGGCTTTTTGTATGACAACTGCGAGCCCATAAGTATATCAAATGTAGCTCCTGCTGAGATAAAAAAGCCTCGACGGATATTCCAATCAAAAAGCATCGGAATATGGATATAGGTTACAGCAAGTTTCGACTTTTTTATACTCTGCTGCAGTGGTTCGACAACAAAACTACCCTGCTCATACTTTAGCAATACCTTATCGTTAAAGGTGTAGTTATTCATCTCGAAACCAAAACCCAAAGTAAAGCCAAGAGTTCGTTTCGGATTAAGTGGCACATTCATAGTCATAAGGTTTATCGTACATTGTACCGCCTTGCGACTACTGAAATCTAAAGCTGTAGCAACAGGTTTATCCATAGCACTAAAATCTGTCTGAACAAGGAAGTTAGTACCTATCTCAAAGAGTGATAAATGGTTGTATTTAGGGGCAGTGATACCTGCATAAGCAAACTGCGCCACGCTCTTCTTCGTTGTTTTACCAGATGTAGGGCTACTACTCTTCTTCTCGCCGCCAAACGAAAAACTCATCCCGGCGATATTTATTGCAAGCTGCCCATCTTTTGCTGTAACACTGCTCTGTCCTTTGCTGTCAAGAGAGATTACTTGTTGTGCTGAGGCTCCATAAAAGAGTGCCACAAGTACCATTGTAGAAATTAGTCGTCTCATAAAACCAAAATAGAATTTACCAAAAAAAATAATTGATTAGTAATTTATAGAACATACCTTAAAACAATCTGTTAAACTCCTCTATCTGAGCCATTGCTATACGAATATCCTCAGAGGCACTACCAAATATCTTCTCTGCCTCAGCTACAGCCCTCTTGTTGTCTGTTACCTCAACACCGTCAACATAGCATACCATAGCACGACTATTGTCCCCGTTAAAGGCAAAGAAAAACACCCCTATAGCAATACACGCTGCAGCAGATATTGAGGCTGCTGCCCTGATAAATATTTTGTGTGTAAACACCGAAGACTTAGGCTCTACAGGAGAGGTTATCTGCCGAGTATTATCAAAGGCGGCAAACAGTCCCTTGTATGGCATTAAATCAGCCGGTATCTGTTGCGTGTTCCTAAAGTAGGCAGACAGTTCCTGCTCCTGTTTTGTTGTTGTCTCTCCCTCAAAATAGAGATCTAATAAAACTCTGATATTATTTGTATCCATAACCACCTACAGCTCTTAAAATCTCCTCTTTAACCCTTTTTCTTGCCCTCGACAAATTCATCCTCACACTGACCAAATCACACTCCAACACCTCTGCTATCTCCTCAATCTCATACCCCTCAATATCTCTCATCTCTATTGCCGTTCTCTGCTTTTCGGGCAGGGATGATATAACCCGATTTGTAAATTGTGCTATATCTTTTATATCAACACTGCTCTGCCCATCCTCATATCCCGCAAAATCCTCAATCTCAA
>JAFWBN010000104.1 GCA_017507075.1 Alistipes sp.
ATTGTCCGTTTGCATCGGTCTGAACAACAGTATATCCATCAGATACACTTACACCTGCAGCTGGTGTGCCATCAGAGTATGTTATAGTTCCACTAACGGCTGCTCTTCCTGATGGAGCAACATAGTCATAAACATCTGTAACGGTGATGCGAATATCATCAAGCTGGAAACGATTTGTTGCAGTTTCAGACTCAAGACCACCACCAATAGCCACAACACCACCTGATGGCAAGTTTTCAAGAGTTACCTCACACTCTTCCCAATCGGTATTATCATCTCCGCTAAGTTCCAAGATTGCTGTATCATTTAGTGTTGTATATGAGACTTTATTATCGCTTTTTTCCAAATCTGTAAAAAGGACATCACTAATAGCTTTGACTGCCAATTTTTTCTCCGCGGCAGTAATAGCTGTACTATTAGCTTCTCCATAAGGCGCAGCTCTAAACTGAACTTTTATAGTTGCAGCCTTACCCTCAGGAATAGCAGTCAGAGCAGGTGTACAAATAAATGAACGGTTCCCAGAAGTTCCAATCTTTAGATAGCCAGGTCGAGCGCAGATAGAGCCATCTACACCTCCTATATATCCCCAATCTTCAACACCAATCTCATCCAAAATACCCTTCAGAGTATTAAACAGACCCATCTCTGTTCCGCCTCCTACCATATAGTAGTTGTCATTACCAGATATAATTTCGCCCGTAACAGGAACTATATCAGTAAGTGAACTACGGTCTGTACGCGAAATACCTGCTGCGCGAGAAGAGAGTTCGCCACCATAGATAATACCTGCAAAGTTCTCGAAGAGAATCAAATCGCCCGCCTTAGCGTTTTCTGTAACGACACTGTTTTTGTCTGCCACAGATGCTGCAGTTTTAACCTTCAAAGCGCGGCTAACTGTTCCATCTGTATTATTCCACACCTTAGCATAGTAGGTTGTATTTGGAGTAAGGCCAGGGAATACAAAGCGTGGAGGCAACATATTGGCATTATACAATGATGAAGCTATATTATCCACACTTACAACAAGGTTACTACATGCTGCATCTGTATAGAGAGCCACATTGTAGTTTTGGGTTACATCGCCTGCAAAATAATTGCCACTTGATGCCGGTAAAAGGTCTAATAGTCTTGACCTATTAGACGAAGAGTTTGTCCAACCAATTGAGATTGTAGAGTCGGTTGCTCTAACCTCTGCCACATACAGACTCTCAAAGAAATACTCGCCATCAGCAAGGTTTTCGTAAGAGTCGGCCTTAGTAAACTTTGTAATATCGAGTGGGAAGTTATAGATATATCCGGCCTCAAACTTTTTTGCAGGCTTTTTACAGAAGATATATACACCCTTGTCTGTTGTTACCTCATAGAATACCTTACCCTCTACCTTTGAGAAATCAACAGGCATAATAAGCGCATAACCGTCTGAATATGGGCTTTTAGGGGTATTATTATATGTCAGCGTAACACCTACTCCATTGCCATACTCGCTACTGCTATCATCATCCCACTGTGTATAAGTGGTACTAAGAGATTCTACAGAACTTACAAAGTCAGAGTCGTTAGAGCCACCCTGAGGTGAAGAGGTAAGGCACTTATTCTGCCAATCTACGGTAGCAGTACCTGCAAAATTTACAGACTCGGCTACCATCTTGATAGACTGAATAGTCTCGCCCTCTGCAACTGTAATAGAGAAACGAGCCAAAGCTCCGGCAAGAGTAAACTCAAATGTAGCTCCTTCATCAGTTGTAGTTCCAAGCATCAGGTTACGATACAGCTCATTATCGCCCTCTACGCCTGTATGATACTGCACTGCAGGAATATTTGCCCTAAAGCCGTTATTATCAGAGAAAACAGCACTCTGATAAGGCGAAATTGCATAGAGTGGCGCATTTTCTGTAAAAGCAACATCGCTTGAAGAATCATCCACAGTAAATGTTGCATCTGTAGTATCCTGACCTAAACTAAGGTTATACTTTGCAACTGATGCTACATCTGAGACTGCAATTTGGTCATCAGCATGCCACAACATCTGAATAGAGCCATCTGCGCCCTGAACTGCGTAGGTACGGGTAGGCTCGTTGTTGATATAAGCACTAAAAGATTCCAATTTACGGGCAGGAGTAAGAGTAGTATTCTCTTCTTCAACCTGTGTACAGGCTACTGCCATGGCGGCAACCAAAACAGCTATTGATAAATATTTTTTCATATCACACACTGTTTTACCATGCGTTGCCGCCATTACTATACTTCATTGTCTCAGGCTCTTCTATCTCAACAGAGCCAGCAAATCCAATTTGGAGGGGGGGGGTAATTACTACCTCTAAATCAGGAATTTGATAGATTTTCATGTTTCAAAAG
>JAFWBN010000105.1 GCA_017507075.1 Alistipes sp.
CTCCTGAACAAGATAATGCGGAGAAGGATAAGAATAAAGAGCATGAACGCTAAAGATTCTTTCCCGAGTTGACAAAGAACCCCAAATCTTCGTTACCTCAGGTAGTCCTGACGGGTTGTGTACCTCTAAAACATCCCCTGATGTTGTTGTGATTTTGTACGATACATTGGGTACTGTTGTAATCACATCCATATCAAACTCTCTGTAGAGTCGCTCCTGAATAATCTCCATGTGAAGAAGACCCAAAAAACCGCAACGGAAACCAAAACCAAGCGCAAGAGAACTCTCAGGCTCAAAGGTCAGAGACGCATCATTGAGCTGCAACTTCTCAAGAGAGGCACGCAAATCCTCATATTGGTCTGCCTCTACGGGATATACACCCGCAAAAACCATCGGTTTTACATCCTCAAAACCTGCAATAGCCTCGGTACAAGGTGTTGATACAGAGGTTATTGTATCGCCCACCTTAATCTCTTTTGAGTTTTTGATTCCGGAACAGATATAACCCACATCGCCCGCCTTAATCTCGGTGCGTGGAGACATCTTGAGCTTGAGAACTCCCACCTCGTCAGCGTCATACTCAGAGCCTGTGTTGAAGAACTTTACATGCTCGCCCTTGCGGATTTTGCCGTTAAAGACGCGGAAATATGCAATCACGCCGCGGAAAGGGTTGAATACCGAGTCGAAGAAAAGGGCCTGCAGCGGCTGATTTTCATCGCCTGCAGGTGCAGGTATGCGGCTGACAATAGCCTCAAGAACCTCATCAACACCCTCGCCTGTTTTGCCCGAAGCGCAGAGAATATCTTCGTAATCGCAACCTAAAAGGTCAACAACCTGGTCCTTAACCTCGTCAACCATTGCCGAATCCATGTCGATTTTGTTGAGTACAGGGACTATCTCAAGGTCGTTACCGAGGGCAAGGTAGAGGTTTGAAATTGTCTGAGCCTGAATACCTTGCGTAGCATCTACAACAAGTAGCGCACCTTCACAAGAGGCTATGGCGCGTGAAACCTCATACGAGAAGTCAACATGTCCCGGGGTGTCAATAAGGTTGAGAGTATATACCTGACCATCTTTGGCCTTATACTCCATCTGAATTGCATGGCTCTTGATTGTAATGCCCTTTTCGCGCTCAAGGTCCATGTCGTCAAGTACCTGATTCTGCATCTCACGCTGATTTAGCGTACCTGTCATCTCAAGCAGACGGTCTGCAAGGGTACTCTTGCCGTGGTCTATATGTGCAATTATGCAAAAATTCCTAATTCTCTTCATAACGGCGCAAAGATAGTAAAAAAATCCTAAATACCTACTTTGTACCTATATAAAGTAACAGCGCGCCGATAAATATCATGGCAAGGTCAATGGCTTTTGCCCTCAAATTGCGCTCTTTGAATATAATTGCGCCGCAGGTAAAGGATACAAGTACACTTGAACGGCGTATCATCGAGACAACCGAAATCATCGCATCTTTGTCCGATAAAGCAAAGAGGTAAGCCACATCCGCAGCCGATAAAAATAGCGAAATCAGCGGCACGGCCCATGACCAATGAAATGGGTCTGAACTACCCTCTTTGCGTACCTTGAAAAAGGTTAATATAAATATTGTAATGCTCATAAGTACAGCCTGATACAATGTGTACCAACTCTGTACAAACATAGGTTCTAAGCTGTGCATTATATGCCTGTCATACAACCCCGAACAAGCTCCCAAAATGGCAGCCAAACCGACAAACAACACCCCTCTGTTGTGGCTGAAAATAATACCCTCCTTTTTGCCTGAGCGACTGAGCATAAACAGCGAGACAAGGGCAAACAGCACACCCGCCCATTGTGTGGCATTAAGCCTTTCGCCAAAGATAATCATCGCACCTATAAGCGTCAGAACAGGACGAGTGGCGTGTATCGGCGCGGCAATGGTCAGTGGTAACTCTTTGAGTCCAAAGTAACCGAAAACCCAAGATGAAAGCACAAGCACAGCCTTTGCAAATACCGCAATGTGCGCAGAAATATCGCCCGCAGATACATCAAAATCACTGCCCTCAAACCACCCGAAATCGAATAACGAGTTGAGAATAACAGGCGAAAATAACAAGCAGGAAAACAGTGTGTTAAGTAATAATACCTTAAGTGGCGCATTATCTTTCAATGCCACCTTCTTTGCCACATCATACAACCCAAGTAGTGATGCGGATATAAAAGCCAAGATTAACCACATAGTGTCCGCAAAGGTAATAATTTATTGTTAAAATACTTGACAAAAATACTATCCCAAGACTATTTGAGCTATCACAAAGAGTGCAAGAGTAGTGCTGGCGATTCCGTTCAGTGTGCCGAAAGCGATACCGATATTGCGTTGTTTGGTTGGGGTTACAAGTATATGCTCAAAGATAATACAGAGTGTAAACAGTGCCACACCTATCCACAAAAGCCACCCTTGAGGGCACTGCAGCGCAAAGAGGAGAAGAGAGAGTATGCTTACAGCGTGTAATGCTATACTGATATATACTGCCCTTGCAACGCCAAAGCGTACGGGTATGCTGTGCAATCCGCTCTTCTTGTCAAAATCTACATCCTGCAGAGCATAAATAATATCAAAGCCTCCGCACCATGTAATAACAAGCAGAGATAGCAGACATGGTGCAAGGGTAAGAGTTCCCGTTACAGCAATATATGCTGCTGAGGGTGCTATACCGAGAGCCAAACCCAAGACAAGGTGTGCTGCAGAGGTAAAGCGTTTGCAATAGCTGTAAAACATCACCACAGCAAGGGCTACGGGTGATAAAATAGCGGTTAAAGAGTTTATTGTTGCACTTATGACAACAAATAATATTGCATTGACTATCACAAAGATAAGTGCAGCGCGAGGAGAAATCTTGCCCTGCGGAATCTCGCGCATGGCAGTCCTCGGATTTTGACTATCAATCTTACGGTCTGCCCAACGATTGAAACCCATCGCTACATTGCGCGCCGTAACCATGCAGCAAACAACCTTTACAAGTAACCACCAATCAAAATCACTCTCGGTTGTTGCAACCGCAAAGACAAATGCCATCAACGCAAATGGCATCGCAAATATCGTGTGCCAGAACTTTACCAAACCCATAAAGTTCCCAATTTTGACAAAAAGTTTTTGTAGTATCATGGCACAAATATAATAATTTATTGTGAATTTGTCGTCAGAGTGGCACATTTCCTGCCGCTGTTTCATCTTCGGCAAAGGGTAGTACTTGGGGTACAACCCTTCGCCTCAGATTTCAACGAGCGTTGTAAATGTACCACTCTGACAACAAATTGGGTGCTTTGATTTGGCGGAGGGGTACTTTAATCTTGGCGCGCGTCCCTAAAGACCTTAGAGTCCTTAGAGACACTAAGGTCAGCGCGCAGTATTAAGGGCTTTAGCCCGCTGTTATTTATTGCCATTAAATGTTATTTGCTATTTTTTTTTGCGCACCCTGTTACTCGCGCACAATATTTTGCACATCCCGTTCTCAAATTTTTCATTTTTTCACTTTTTCATGCGAAAAATGTGAAAAAAGTGAGAAAACTGCAGAGCAAAAGCTGCGGTTACTTTTTGATATTTGGATAGAAATAACTACCTTTGCTGCTTTGAAAATAATATAGGTATCAAGATATGAATATTTCTTTCAAATGGCTTAAGAATTATGCCGATTTTGACCTGACTGCAGAGCAGGTTGCTACCCTACTGACCGACATTGGTCTTGAGGTTGAGGGTTTTGAGAAGGTTGAGACTATCCGCGGAGGTCTTGAGGGTGTTGTTGTGGGTCAGGTGCTTACATGTGAGGCGCATCCGGACTCTGACCACCTCCACATAACCACAGTAGATGTAGGTGCATCTTCTCCGCTGGGCATTGTATGTGGTGCTGCAAACTGTCGTAAGGGTCTGAAGGTGATGTGTGCAACTGTGGGTGCTGTTCTCTATCCTATAGGTGCTACAGAGGGTTTCAAAATCAAGCGTAGCAAGATTCGCGGAGTAGAGTCTTTGGGTATGCTCTGTGCAGAGGACGAGCTTGGCATAGGAACGGACCATGCAGGCATTATTGAGCTGCCTGAGGATGCTGTGGTAGGTACGGCAGCAAGGGATTACTACAATATTGAGGATGACTATCTGATTTCTATAGGTCTTACGCCAAATCGTGTTGATGCAGCCTCTCACATTGGTGTAGCTCGTGATATTGTGGCATATCTCAAGAGTCAGGGTAAGCCTGCAGAGCTTAAGTTGCCGAGTGTGGATGCCTTTGCGGTAGATAACAACGACTTAAAGATAGATATTGAGGTTGAAAACACTGCAGCCTGCCCTCGTTATGTAGGTATTACGGTTAAGGGTTGTAAGGTTGCCCCTTCACCGGATTGGATGCAGAACTATCTGCGTGCTGCGGGAATAAATCCAAAGAACAACCTTGTCGATATCACAAACTTTGTCCTCTTTGAATTAGGACAGCCTCTGCACGCCTTTGATGCGGATACAATTGAGGGAGGTAAGGTCGTAGTTCGCAATTGCGTTCAGGGAACACCATTTGTAACCCTTGACGGGGTGGAGCGCAAGCTCTCGGCAGATGACCTTATGATTTGCTCTGCAACTCGCCCAATGTGTATTGCGGGTGTCTTTGGAGGTGCTGATTCGGGTATCAGCGACACTACAACAAATGTATTTATCGAGAGTGCGTACTTCAACCCTGTATCTGTCAGAAAGACTGCAAAGCGTCATGGACTGAATACTGACGCATCTTTCCGTTTTGAGCGAGGTATTGACCCGAATATGCAGGTATATGCAGCCAAGCGTGCAGCACTGCTCTTCAAAGAGATTGCAGGTGGACAAATCAGTAGTGATATTACAGACATCTACCCTGTAAAGGTTGAACCTTTCCGCTTTGAGTTCTCGCTCTCAAGAGCTAAGGCACTTATAGGCAAAGATATTGCAGACGATACAATAAAGAGTATCATCACAGCCCTTGATGTGGTTATAGAGTCTGAAAATGATGGTGTTCTGAGCGTTGCAGTACCTCCATATCGCGTTGATGTACAGCGTGAGGCAGACCTTATAGAGGATGTGCTTAGAATCTACGGATACAACAATATCGAGATTCCGACACATGTCAACTCTACCCTCTCTTATGTTCAGAAACCGGACAAAAACCGCCTTGTCAATATGGTTTCAGATATGCTCACAGCGCGTGGTTATACTGAGATTATGTCTAACTCGCTCACAAAGGCTGCCTACTATGAGGGTCTGGAGTGCTATAAGGCTGAAAACTGCGTGAAGATTCTCAACCCACTCTCTACAGACCTCAATGTTATGCGTCAGAGCCTTGTCTTTAACGCTCTTGAGGCTGTGGCACTCAATATAAACCATAAGAACGCAGACCTTAAACTCTATGAGGCGGGTAACTGCTACTACTATAATGCCGAGGCTGCAACAGCTGAAAATCCACTTGCAGCATACTCTGAGAACTATCGCCTTGCAATGGTGGTTACAGGCTCTCAGACTACCCCATCGTGGAATTGTAAGGCTGCCCCAGTGTCGTTCTTTACCCTTAGAGCCTCTGTAGAGTTGCTTCTTAAGCGTTTTGGACTCAATATCTATGACCTTAAGTGCGAGAGTTGCAGCTTTGATATCTTCGGCGATGCTATAACCCTCTATCTGAACAATAAGCCACTGCTGCAGATGGGTCAAATCTCAAATCGTATCTGCAAGATGATGGGCATCAAGCAGGAGGTGTTCTATGCCGAGATTGACTTCGACCTGCTTGTTAAGGCTACCCGTAAACATAAGATTACAGCCACAGAACTGCCTAAGTACCCTGAGGTTAAGCGCGACCTTGCCCTGCTTGTGGATAAGAGCGTCTCCTTCTCAGCTCTGCGTGCCGTAGCCTTTGCTACAGAGCGAAAACTGCTTAAGAGCGTGGCTCTGTTTGATGTATATCAAGGCGATAAATTGCCTGAGGGTAAGAAATCTTATGCCCTCAGCTTTATCCTCGAGGATAAGACTCAAACCCTGACTGATAAGGCTATCGAGCGCACTATGGCCAATCTTCAGGTGGCGTTTGAGAAGCAGAGTGGTGCAACAATCCGTTAATTTGTCGTGATAGCACGGCATCTACTTCCGCTAACAAAAAGTACCCGCAATGAGCAGTACGAAAGTACAGCCCATCGCGGGTATTTTTGCCGAGCGTTGTACCTGCCGTGCTCTGACGACAAATTGGGTAGGTGCTTTGATTTGGTGGAGGTTGAACTTTAATTGAGCGACGGAGACAAAAATGACATTTAATAGCAACGGGCTTTCAGCCCTCAATGACATAGAATAGCGCGCTCTGCACGCAGAAAAGAGTCCAGCAAGTGGACTCCGGAAACACGTCTTACTTTGTCTCCCCTGCTTTTTTGAGCAGTTTATGTTCGATGAGCAGTGATAATATCAGTCCCAATCCGATACCGAAAACAACAGTAAAGATTAACAGCAGAACAGCTCCTTCAAATTTTTTATCTGCGTAACTATTGAGTAGATATACAAATCCGCTACCGAAGAGTGAGGCGAAGATTGCTGGCAGACCTATGCGGAGCATTACGAGCTTTGGCTCTTTTTTTAGTTTGCTCTCGATAAGCACTTTGGCAAGTTCGGGATTTGAGTTGTTCTCTAAAAGTCGCATGCGCAGTTGGTGTTCAGCTCTCTTGTTGCGAACATAGGCTACAAAGAAGAGAACAATTGGAGTGATAATGGTAGCTGCAGTTAGTAAGCTATCCATAATGTACCTGATAGTGTAGGAATCCATAATAGTTTTTGTTTTAGTTTAACTTCATATTAAAGACTTGAGACTAAGCGAATTATTACACCTTATCTAAAGAAAAATTTGTAACCGAGTGTATTGTCATAAACAATGCCGATAAAATAGTAGTGGCAAATAACATATAACTCATTGCGCTCTGTGCTGTAATCAATATTATGTATGCGCTATATCCCATTACTGCAAGCATAGTAGGTGCACCGAAGGCAAATGCGACAAGGCGCAGAATAGTCTTCCATTTACGCACTCGGTTATAGCGTTTGACCTCTGCAAGCACTTGAGAATTTATACTTTCTAAGGTGTGCTGTCTCTGCAAACTCTCAGCGATAAGCTCATCGAGTTGTTTGTCGTCAATCGTTCTCATTTTCAATCAGTTTTTTTAGTTTTGAGCGTATTCTGTGCAGTCGGACAAGTATATTGGAGTAGCTCTGTCCTGTCTGCTCTGCAATCTGTTTTAT
The DNA here is from genome assembly GCA_017507075.1 of Alistipes sp. GTDB lineage: Bacteria > Bacteroidota > Bacteroidia > Bacteroidales > Rikenellaceae > Alistipes. The sequence goes on from JAFWBN010000105.1 coordinate 7,256, forward strand.
CTTTAGTTTTTGGTAGTAATGCAGCTCGATAATCTCTCTATCCTCCTCAGGCAGGCTTGCAATAGCTCTATCCATTGCCTCAAGTAGGCGGTGGTGTTCTTCAGTGTAGTTCTCCTCTGCAATTTGTGTGGAGGCAATATCTTCAAACCTCTCTTTAGCCCTGCTTTTGAGAGTATCAAGAGCCTGATTGTGGGTAATCATCCTTAAGTATGGGGCAAGAGAGGTGCCGCTACGCCAATGGTGAAGGTTTTTGTAAGCCTTTATAAATGACAACTGTGTAACCTCTTGGGCGATGTTGTAGTTTTTTGTTATAGATAGTGCTGTAGAGAAGACAAGACCCGAATACCTCTGCATAACGACAGAGAATGCCTCGGTATCGTGATGCACAACTATTCGGGTTATCAGTTCTTTGTCAGTCATTATGCTTAGTTTTACATATAAGACTGCAAAAGTGGTAAAATATTACAGACTCTCCTGTTTTGATAGTTCATCCATGCGCAGCAGTGTGCAGACAGAAGAGTAGGTACAGTTGACCCAGAAGGTTATATTTTTATTGTGTCGTATGCGCCATGTAGTTGGAATTTTGCCTGTATTGACGCACTGCACAACGGTAATATTGTCAATAAGTGCCTTAGCCTTTGCTTTCATCAACTCATCGCCCGTCTTCTCATAGAGGCTGAGCATTGCATTTGAGACATTGCAGGTGCTGGCATCTACGGGCATTTGGTACTTGTACTGCTCAAAGACGCAAGGTGTGCAGTCGCGCTTATACCCCTTTTCGTTTACAGGACAGTCCCAATATACAAATTGGTCTTCGCTGAAACGGACAAGCTGGTAGGCTATATCCACCTCTTTTTTGGTTGCACCACGGCTCAGAAGATATGAGGCGTATGGGGCTGCTGTGCAGTTTGTCAGGTTTTCGTAAGGCTTAATACCCTCTACGGCTGTATCTTCAAACTGACCTGTCATATCAAACTTCTCAAGGATATGACTCTCCATCCACCTCTCACCTGCAAGGCGTGCTGCGCTGTATTTGGTCTTGCCGAAATCTTGCTCAAGGCGTAAAAAGTAGCTCAAAAGCGGGTGTAACATAGCTTTGCTGTTGTTTACAGGCTCGGCAGTTACAATGTCGTACTTGATATACCAAGAGCCGTCGTTATTTTGGATTCTTAGGTATGTGTCGGCAATGCCTAAGGCGTGGTTGAGATACTGCTCCTCGCCTGTAACCTCATATAGGTCAAGAAGAGCGTTTCCTGCCGCTACAGCCTCCATAGTCATTGTTTTACCCTGGTTGGAGCTGCGCTTTGAGGCTATTAAGTTCTTGTAGTATGTAGGAGGAAAGTA
>JAFWBN010000106.1 GCA_017507075.1 Alistipes sp.
CCAATTTGTCGTCAGAGCGCGGCAGGTACAACGCTCGGCAAAAATACCCGCGATGGGCTGTACTTTCGTACTGCTCATTGCGGGTACTTTTTGTTAGCGGAAGTAGATGCCGTGCTATCACGACAAATTTATTAGCGGCAGTAAATGCGCCGCTATCACGACAAATTTAGAACGGTAAATCATCCTCATCCCCCACAACAGTCGGAGCTACAGGCTGCGGTGTCGGTTGCGGTGTAGGATACTGTGGAGCAGCATACTCTGCTTGTGGCTGACGGGCATACTGTGGCTGCTGAGGTTGTGGCTGATAGTTTTGAGACTGACTGCCCTCCGGACGACGCCCCAGCAACTTAAGCTCTGAGGCTGTTATCTCTGTTACAAAATGGCGTTGTCCGTCATTACCTTGCCAATCGCGATAATGAATAGAACCCTCAATATAGAGTTGGCTGCCCTTACGGACATATTTATCCACAACATCTGCAAGACCGCGCCACAGAATAATGGTGTGCCACTCGGTGTTTTCTGTCGTCTCGTTAGTCTGGCGATTGAAATATCGCTCTGTAGTAGCAAGGCGAACACGGGCTGTTTTTACACCATTTTCAAGGCTTCTTATCTCTGGGTCGGCACCAACATTACCGACAAGAATAACTTTATTTATCATAGTTTTTCAATTAGTTCTACAAACAATCTGCTCATACGCTCTCCAGCCTTACGACCCTGCAGCTGTACATCCTCATGGTCGCCCTTTTGTTCGCTCAGTCCGCAGTTTGTGATAACTGACACACCAAAGACAGGAACGCCCATGTGGCGAGCAACAATAGTCTCAGGAACGGTTGACATACCTACAGCATCGCCTCCTATAGCCTTGAAATAGCGATACTCTGCCTGAGTCTCAAATGTAGGACCTGTTGTACCGACATAGACGCCGTACTGGAGTTTAATTCCAAGGTTTTCTGCAATCGAGGTTGCCTTATCTCTGATTGCCTTACTATAGCAATCGTGCATATCAGGGAAACGAGGACCGAGTTGGCTCATATTAGGACCAATAAGTGGATTTGGCAACAAGTTAATATGGTCTGTAATTATCATAAGGTCGCCAACACAGAAAGATGTATTGATACCACCACTTGCATTTGATACAAAGAGGTACTTTATGCCCAGCAGTGCAAGAACACGCACCGGAAAGGTTACCTGCTGCATTGTGTATCCCTCATAGTAGTGGAAACGACCCTGCATGGCTACAACTCGGCGAGAACCTATAGTACCAAAAATAAGTCTGCCGGCATGTCCTTCGACTGTAGAGACAGGCATATTAGGGATATCCTCATAAGGGATAGAGTATGCAACATCTATCTTATCGGCAAAGCCTCCAAGACCTGTTCCGAGAATTATACCCACTTGTGGGGAGAAAGAAGCAGTTGCGCTGTTGATATAATTAACAGCCTCTGATATACGCGTCATCATTGAATTTATCTATTTCATTATCAAGTCTTTCACGAAGAGCGGCCTCTGTCTTTTCCGCATCTGAATTAGGAAGGGAAACAAACTCCATGCCCACACACTCATAGAACATCTGACTGCGTAACTGCACCGGAATTTCATCACAGCTAAACAGCTTGATTGCATCCTTCTCTGTTGTAATGATAAAGGCGTCTGGATGACGCTCAAGGGCCTCTGCAATAATCTCGGCATCGGCTGCACAATACTTATGATGGTCCTTAAATGAGAGTGTCTCTACAACATTGTATCGAGATTTTAACTCGCTATAAAAAGCCTCATTGTTACCTATGCCAGACATAGCGATAACATTGCTATACATTGGCAGAACAACAGGCACAGCACCCACAACTGCACGAGTTTCAAGGAATGCCGGACGAGTAAAGAAGGTTGTCTGTGAAGGTTTTTTGTTTAGACTCGCCTCAAGTAGGCGCATATCGAGCTGAGAAATTGTTGTCGGGCACTTTGTAAAGATAAATATATGGGCCCTTACAAGCGAATCAAGGCTATCTCTGAGCTGACCAATAGGCATAAAGTCATCTTTATCAACCGGACGAGTGGAGTCTATCATAACAATATTAAGGTACGGTTTTACCCAGCGATGCTGAAAACCATCGTCCATAATAATCATATCTGTATCTGGAAACTCGTCCAAAAGACGCTCAATACCCACTGTACGCTTCTCGCAAACAATAACAGGGATATTAGGGAATTTACACTTTATCTGCAACGGCTCATCACCCACATCACGGTAGTTGTCATCTACATCCACAACTCTATAACCCCTTGTATCACGGCCATAACCACGAGAGAGAACTGCTACATTATACTGCTTCGAGAAGTGAGAGACGACAAACTCAACCGTTGGGGTTTTACCTGTACCACCTGCTGTAATATTACCGATGCAGACAATCGGAATATCGTATTTTCTACCCTTTAGAATCTCTTTATCAAACAGCATATTGCGCACAGAGATTACCATCCCGTACAGCAATGAGGCTATTTTGAGTAAAAAATTTTTCATAGGCACAGATTTTTCAACTTTCAAAGTTACTATTTTTTTTTGATTTATCAAATAAAATAATAAAAAACTATGTTTTTTTCTCTATTTATCTCGCTTTTTTTACTACCTTTGCAGAGTATGAAGCACTATATTTTTTTATTATTTGTCTCTATTGCAAGTTTTGCAACAATAAGTTGCTCGTCAAACAAAGACGAACAGGCTGAAAAGCCCCGCAATATAATATACGGCATAGATGCCGACGGATATACAGTTGAGAATTTTGAGGTAATCAAGGGCGACACCTGGGGAAAGATACTCGACAGCAGAGGTATCACAACACAAAAGGTTGCCCGATTAGATGTTTTGACAAAGAACATCTGTCCTCTTAGGACTATTCGTGCAGGTCATAAATACACCACCTTCTCAAGACGAGACACTGTTGATACAGCCGTAACAAAGCTCGACTATCTTGTATATGAGAAGAATCTTGTTGACTATGTCGTTTTTGCATTTGTTGGCGACTCTGTAGCAGTAAGGGAGGATTCAAAGCCCGTAACCCTGCGCAGAACCAAGAGCAGCGGAGTGATAGACACCTCACTATGGGGCGCAATAATGGCTGCCGACATGCCTTATGCTCTTGCCTCAGAGATGGAGGATATTTACCAATGGACTGTCGATTTCTTTGGTATTCAGCAGGGTGATAGTTTCACGGTAATTTACGACGAGAAGTTTGTTGACACCCTCTCTGTGGGTATTGGCAGGGTGTGGGGTGCGAAATTCAACCACCTCGGTAAGGATATTTATGCTATTCCGTTCCCTCAAGATGGCAAAGTGCAATATTGGGAGGCTGATGGAGGCTCTCTGAGAAAACAGTTGCTCAAAGCACCGCTTAAGTTCACGCGAATATCATCTAAGTTCTCATACTCTCGATACCACCCTGTGCTGAAGAAGTACAGACCTCATACAGGCGTTGACTATGCTGCGCCATCTGGCACTCCTGTTCGTGCTGTAGCAGATGGAACGGTAACCTTTAAGGGTTACAAAGGCGCAGGAGGACATACTGTCTATATCAAACACCCAGGAAAACTTCAGTCTGGTTATCTGCATCTGAAGGGTTATGCAAAGGGTATTGCTGTAGGCAAGAGAGTGTCTCAAGGTCAAGTTATTGGTTATGTAGGTAGCACAGGTCGTTCAACAGGCCCTCACTTGGACTTCAGATTGTGGAAAAATGGTCAGCCTATAAACCCACTTAAAGTTCCTCAAAAGCCTGCAGAGCCGATAAAAGAGGAGAATAAAGCCAAATTTGAGTGGGTAAAACAGAGAGTTATTGCAGAGTTGGAGGGAGAGGTTGCCGACTCTATGAAGATAACAGTTATTGATTCGGTAGTAATTAAGTAGCCATGTTGCCAGATAAGAGAATATCTCGTTTTATGTCAAAGCATCATGTGCTGACACTTGCAACATCTTCAAAGGATGGACTACCCTACTGCGCGGCCTGCTTTTATGCCTACGACACCCTTCGCAACAGAATCATCTTCACCACCGACACCACGACTCGTCATGGTCAGATGATGGAGAGGAATCCCAAGGTTGCTTGCGCAGTAAATTTAGAGACCAAGGTTGTCGGCAGAGTTCAAGGTATTCAGATTTGTGGTAGCGTGGTAAAGGGAGACAGCAATGACAAAGAGTGTTATATAAAGCGTTTCCCATATACAGCACTTGCACCACTGAATATTTGGGCTATAGAGCCTGACTTTATGAAACTTACAGACAACACACTCGGTTTTGGAAAGAAATTGATATGGAACAGACCAGAGTTGCAGTAATAATTGTTGCCGGAGGTAGCGGAACAAGGATGGGTGGAGCTTTGCCAAAGCAATTTGCTATTGTAGGCTCCAAGCCTATACTTGTTCATACAATAAACAACTTTGCATCAGCACTACCTTCATCCGAAATTATCGTTGTTCTGCCACAGTCTCAAATTGACTTTTGGCGAGACTACTCAGCCCGTTTTAAGGTCGCGAAACATAGTGTTACGGCGGGAGGTGCTGAGCGTTTTGACTCTGTAAAGAGGGGAATTGATGCTATAAAAGGGGATGCAGACCTTATAGCCGTGCAAGACGGTGTGAGACCTTTTGCATCCAAAAACATGATTCTGCAATGTGTCAAATGCGCAGCAGAAAATGGCTCAGCAATACCCGTTATAAGCCCTGTGGACTCCTTTAGAGAGGTTACTGATAGTGGCAGCCACATTGTAAACAGAGATATGCTGCGTATTATTCAGACCCCTCAGATTTTCAGTTCCGAGTTGCTCAAAAGAGCCTACAACTGCTCTTTCGATAAATCTTTTACAGATGATGCATCGGTAGTCGAGAAGATGACAGAACACAGAGTAACTCTATGTGATGGCGAGAGGACAAATATAAAGATAACCACACCTGACGATATGGTTATCGCACAATGTTTAGTCGAAAGTATAAAAGAAGATGTTTGAATACAGATATAAAACCGATTACAAGACAAGATACCTTACAGCTATCCACTTCTTAGTATTTATACTTGGAGCGGTTACTCTGTTTCTCTTCTTTGATGGAGGGTATTTTCTTGCATGGTTTATATCTATAATGGTGGCTATAATTGCGCTTATGGCACTATCTATACCTCGTAAAATCATTGTAGGAGAGCAAGGTATAGACATCTGCTGTATATCTGACTACACATATATCCCTTTCAACGAGATTGCCTCTGTAAGGGAGGTTACAAATCGTGAGATGAAGTCTATAATCCCAATCTTTGCAAGCATGGGATTCTTTGGGTATTACGGGATATTTCTCAATGTAAAGGCGATGGATTTTGTCAAGATATACGCCTCAAAATGGGGTAATTTTATAGAGATAACAGATATTTACGAGGATAAGTATTATATTTCATGCGACAATCATGAGCAGTTGGTGGAGAAGATTGGAGACAGGGCGTCGCTCAAATCAGATAACAATGAATAGAGATATATTAAGCCAACCCATACCAAGGTCGGTATTCACATACAGAAGTCAGGCAATGATTGTGCTTACAATGGCAATGATTGCTGTGATTTTTATTGTTATATTCCGCCCGTTTAACATATATGAATCACTTGATTTTTTAATCTCTAAGAATCTTCCAAACTTTATTGACTCCGCTGAAGATGCCTTCTATTTGGCACTAACATCTGTTGTACTGCTTGGTATTGTTATGATTTTTGGTTCACGAGTAATCATGGTAAGGACAATGCGCAACCTGCTTACATACAGAGGCTATATATTATGGGGTGGCATTGAGTTTATAATAGTTGCTCTTGCCATTACTATATTGTCAGCATCACTGTTCCATCCTGAGACGACAAGCATATTCCGTCTCTTTACAAAGGTTTTGGGTAGAACAGCCTGCATACTATTTATTCCTTATGCCTTCTGTTCGCTCTATATAGTGATAATTGACAAAGTATCTCAACTCAAGGCTCTACATGAGAGTATTGCCAATGAGGAGATTGCCCAGCAAAAGGCTTATATACTGCTATACGACGAACATAATGAGATGCGTCTCTCTGTAAAATGGGAGGATTTGATAATGATAGAATCGGCGGATAACTATGTTTGTGTGTGGTATATAAACAATGACCAGATAAAAAAGGTACTTATCCGCAATACTATGAAAAGGGTTGCCTCGCAACTCTCAAAGTGTAGCGTGCAGCGATGCCACCGCTCATATATGATAAATATGGATAGAGTAAAGGTGTTAAGAAGAGATAAAGAGGGTGTATTTATCGAGTTTGGCATTGAGGGTGTACCTGATGTGCCAATTTCACGCACATATATTGACAATATAACTTCATGGTTAATGAAATAACCATTTTTAATAAATAATAATTACTAACAAACCACCAAGTGTATGAAACATTTTATTGAAAGATTTGCCGAGTCGGCACAAGCCAATTGGCACAAGCCTGCCGTATGCGATTACCATGGCGAGACTTTCTATTATGCAGATGTTGCAACTCACATTGCAAAGCTGCATATAGTGTTTGAGAGGTTGGGAGTAAAGGTGGGTGATAAAATTGCAATTAGTGCAAACTATACTGCTCGCTGGGGAATCTCCTACCTTGCGATTATTGCTTACAGAGCAGTTGCAGTACCTATTTTGAACGGATTCTCTGCCGAGAACCTTCAGAAACTCGTTGACCACTCTGACAGTGTAGTTCTATTTACAGAGCGTAAGATGTGGGCAACAATGACTCCTGAGCACATGCCACAACTCAAAGCTGCTATATGCATAGAGGACTTCTCTGAGCTTTGGTCTAAAGATGGCGTGCTGAGTGATGTAATGCCAAATTTGCAGCAACTTTTCCGTGCAAAGTACCCACAGGGTATGAAGCGTAAGTTTGTGAATTATGAGGTAGGAGAGGCTGATGACCTTAATACAATCAGCTACACATCGGGTACAACATCCTCGCCAAAGGGTATTATGCTCTCAAATAACAATATTTCGTCTAACATCACCTTTGGTGTTAATAGAATTAAAATACCTCTTGGCTCTAATATTGTATCAATGTTGCCATTAGCACACCTTTACGGTCTTGCTTTTGAGTTTATCTACCCTGTATGTTCAGGTGCAACAGTATATTTCTTAGGCAAGATGCCTACTCCAACACTGCTTATGCAGGCTTTCAAGGATGTACGCCCATATATGCTTATCACTGTACCTCTTGTGCTTGAGAAGATTATGCGCAATAAGGTTATGCCTACCCTTGAGCGTCCAATGCTTAAATGCGCACTTAAAATTCCAGGACTCAATAAGTTGATATACAAATCTGTCCGCGGTAAGATTCTCTCATCATTTGGTGGCAATATGAAACATATTATCGTCGGTGGTGCTGCCATCAGTGGACCTATTGAGGTGCTACTTAAGCAGATAAAATTGCCTTATACCGTAGGTTATGGTATGACAGAGTGCGGTCCACTTATCGGATATGAAGATTGGTACGACTTTGCAATCCGCTCATGTGGTAAGCCTGTTGATGGTATGGAGGTTAGAATCGACTCTTCAGACCCACAAAATGTAGTTGGCGAAATTCAGGTTTGCGGAGACAATGTGATGCTTGGATACTACAAACAACCAGATGTTACAGCCGCAACATTTACTGACGATGGATATATGAAGACCGGAGACTTGGGCGTAATTGACAAGTATGGAAATATCTATATCAAGGGTCGCTCTAAGAATATGATTCTTACAGCCAATGGTCAAAACATCTATCCGGAGGAGATTGAGGAGCTACTAAATGGTATGGCTCATGTCAGAGAGTCAATTATCATCAGCCGTAAAAATAAGATTGTTGCCATTGTTGCTACAGATAACGACGATAGCAATCCTCTCTCAAAATCTCAGCTTGAGACCATTATGAAGGCAAATCTTGTAATGCTCAACCAGAAGTTGCCTGCTTATGCACAAGTATCGGATATTGAGATTCTTAACGACGACTTCGAGCGCACGCCAAAGAACTCTATCAAACGATTTATGTATAAATAACAGTATTTCGCAACAAAAATAGGGTCTTTAGGGACTCTAAGGTTAAGCGCAAAACTAAATCCGGCATAGGCTCTATGCCGGATTTCTGCTTTGCAGAAGGGAGGTTAAGGAGCGAAAATGACAAATAACAACAAATAACAATAAATGACAGCGGGCTAAAGCCCTTAATATTGCGCGCAAAGCGCGCTATTGTATGTCATTTAGGGCTGAAAGCCCGTTGCTATTCAATGTCATTTATCGTTACTCCGCTCAATTAAAGTTCAACCTCCGTCAAATTAAAGTACCTACCCAATTTGTCGTCAGAGTGGTGCATTTACAAGGCTCGGCTAAAAAGACAACGAAGGGCTGTACTTACGGTACTGCCCTTTGTTGAATTTTTAGTTAGCCGATGGAAATGTGCCGCTATCACGACAAATTAAAGCGCAAATGCCCAATTTAGGATATAACAAATATAGCAGGCCTCTTCTGAATATCCGGCATCGTAGTTTTTCTCCACTCAGCAACTGTAGCGGTGCGGATATACTCGTTTTGTGAGGTGATATCGCAAGCGATACATAGTTTTGTTTGCGGTTGTAGGATTTTCAAAAGATGTTCAAGGAGTTTTACATTTCTATACGGAGCCTCGATAAATAGTTGTGATTGGTGTTCTGCTTGCGCACGGGATTCGAGGCGTTTGATAATTTTGGAGCGGTCCGGCTCCTTGATAGGCAAATAGCCATTAAAGGCAAACGACTGACCGCTAAGACCCGATGCCATGACAGCCATAAGTATTGATGATGGGCCTACAAGGGGTACTACTTTAATATTATGTCTGTGGCACAACTCAACTACAGCCTGCCCAGGGTCTGCCACAGCAGGAACGCCTGCCTCGGAGATAACGCCTGCACTGCGACCTGCAAGAATAGGCTCTATCATTGTTGCAATATCTTTAGGCGAGGTTGTATGCTCGTTAAGTTCAACAAATAGTGCATCATCTATAGCTCGTGCATATCCAGACTTTGAGAGAAATCGGCGTGCAGAACGGGTATTTTCTACGATAAAATAGTCCAAAGAGTCGATTATTCTTTGGTTTGCCTGTGGAGTTACATCACAAACTGCCGTATCTTCTGCTATAGGGCATGGTATAAGGTAGAGTATTCCGCTCATGTTATTCATATATATATATTCGTTTTACGCGCTCGGAGACAGATGTAAGCACCTCGTATGGTATAGTATCGAGTATTTGAGCCATATCTTGAGCCGTACAGCCCTTTTCTGCCGAGAATATTGTAACCTGGTCGCCCTCCTCAACATCGGCTATATCTGTTACATCTATCATACAGCTATCCATACATAGTCTGCCTACAGTAGGGGCTTTTTTGCCTGCCACAACCATACTCCACCTACCACAACCAAGGTGGCGGTCAAGACCATCGGCATAACCAATAGGTATTGTGGCTATACGGCTTGTGCGCAGCAATCGTCCCTCTCTACCATAGCCCACGCTCTGTCCAGCCTCCACTGTACGAATTTGAACAATTCGGGTTTTAAGGGTAGAGACCGCCTCAAGGCTGCCGTTATCAGGATACCCATATCCATACAATCCTAATCCCAAGCGACACATGTCGAAGTGAGCCTCAGAAAAGCGCATCATTGCTGCAGAGGCTGCTGCATGGCGCAAAACGGGATAACCTACAGCATTAGCTACTCTACTGCTCAAATCCTTGAAGAGTGCGATTTGCGAGCGTGTAAATTCATCCTCTGTCGGGTCATCGGCAGCACACAAATGGGTAAAGAGTGAGGCAACCTTGACAGTATCTCTATATTTCAAGAGTCTGTCAAGCAATAAATCAATATCTTTAGCCTCAAAGCCGAGTCTGTGCATACCTGTATCAAACTTTATATGGATAGGATACTCTCTTTTACCCCTTGCAGCACGCACAAACGAGTCTAAAGAGCGTATAGAGTATATCTCAGGCTCAAGATTATGGGCCACCATAATATCAAAGCTGTTATCATCTGCATTAAGCACCACTATAGGCATATCCACCCCACCGTCGCGCAATTTCACTCCCTCGTCTGCAAAAGCTACAGCAAGATAGTCAACGCCCTGCTTGCAAAGCATACGGGCAACCTCTGTATCTCCTGCGCCATAGCTTGAAGCCTTGACCATAGCCACAAGTTTTGTTGTAGCCGAGAGTTTTGAGCGGAAGAAGTTTATATTTCGCTCCATAGCCCTCAAATTAACCTCAAGGTGTGTCGTATGGCTTTTAAGTTCCAGAAGATGAGATATGCGCTCTATTCTGGAGTTTCGATTTCCCTTAACAAGCACCGTTGCAGAAGAGACATCTATATTTGCAAGGTTATCTATAAGGCTCTGAGTATTCTTAAAAAAGAGGCTATTTACACCAAATAACTCTCTATGACTATAAATCGACTCTCCAACGCCTATAAATAGTTCAACGCCACACTGACTGAGTTTTTCTGCAACAGATTTATAGAGGTCTGCCTCTGAGAGTCCACTCTGCAGAATATCGGACAAAATTACAATTTTACGCGATGTGGCTGCAACAGATTTCAGATAATCCAGAGCTATGGTAAGTGAGGCAATATCAGAACTATAGCTATCATCGATAATAACCGAGTCATCCACACCCTGCTTTACCTCAAGACGCATAGAGACAGGTTGCATAAGACTGAAATCTGGTCGAGAAAGCGAGTTGCTATCGCAGAAAGCAGCTACAATGCGGGCATTATCGATATACAACACACCCTCTGAAGAGAAATTTTGTCGTGCTGCATCAATAAGTTCTCTATCCTTATACAAACGCTCAAGTGTATCAGCAAAGTCTTTGTATGCAGAGTTATATATTATCCTATGGGCATTTTTTGCCAAAACAAGTTTCTCTAAAGCCTTCTGTTCCTCGCTTTCAAAATTTGCTTGATGGGCATCTCCAAAGCTGGTGAAGATAACCGTATCGGGAGCTATCATCTTCTCAAGCCTCTCCATCTCGCCTACCTGCGAGATACCGGCCTCAATAAGGGCTATATCTGCATCATCGGGCAACATCATAAGTGATAGAGCCACGCCCAACTGAGAGTTATAGCTTCTTGGAGAACGGAAGAGTTTTACACTATCTCCTACGCTTTGAGCAATCCACTCCTTAACCATCGTCTTGCCATTGGAGCCTGTAATACCTACAACTTCGCCCGTAAAATGCGCTCTGCGGTATGATGCTAAGGTTTGAAGTGCCGAGAGCGAGTTTTTGACAACCACAACACCGCAATTCTCCGACACATCTACAGCATGTTCTGTCATAAAGGCGACAACTCCCCTGCTCTCCATTTCGGATATATAGTTATGCGCATCATGATTTACGCCCCTCATTGCCACAAACATCGCACCTTGTGTATCTGTTACCGTTCTGCTATCAACAACAACACAACTGACCACAACATCCTTACCGTAATGCTCTCCTGAGCATATTTTTGCTATTTGTGAAAGAGTAAACTGCATAACCTCTATAATGAAAATTCTACTATCGTAATTCCTGAGCCACCCCTATCCGGATGGTCATCAACAGCACTGCTCACAGCAGGCACTGTTCTTAAGTAGCGACGCACCTCCTCCTTAAGTGCTCCCGTACCCTTACCATGCAGGATGGTAACCGAGCCAACACCCACCATTAGGGCATCATCTATAAAATCTCGAACCCTCTCAAGGGCATCGCTTACCCTTTCGCCTCTAATATCTATGCTGCTCTTGAAGTTTAATCTGCGCTGCGATATATCCGAACTGATAACTGTTCGCGGAGTCTGCGGGCGTGTAGCACTACGGTACTCGGCAGAGGATATTGCCTCAAGACGAGAAATATCTACCGTGGTAAGCATCTGACCAAACGCCACCTGAGCCTTTTTACCACGAATACTCTGCACCACACCTACACCCTCATAGCCCTTCATACGCACTTTTGAGCCATCTACAACGGGAAGCACAACCTTCTGCTCTACAGCAGCCTCTGCGCTCTGAGGTTTAGAGTTTTTGCGCTCCTCACGACGCTGGCGACGACGCTCCAAGCGTGCTATCTCACGCTCTATCTGCTCACTGCTCTCTGAGGAGTTATCCTCAACACTCTCCTTAAATTGGTTAAAAGATTGTCTCAGGACTCTTGTCTGCTCCTTCTCAGCCTGTGCCTCCTTGATACTCTTTATGGTATTTTCAATCTGGCGGTTGGCCTCAACAATAAGCTCTTTTGCCTGCATCTTTGCCTCATGCAGAATTTTACGACGCTCCTCTTTTATCTGCGATAGTTGGCTGTGATAGCTCTGCTCAAGTTCCTCAACCTTACGGTCTGTGAGGCGAATCTTTTCGCGTTTCTGCTCCCAATATCTCTTATCACGAGCAATTTCACGCAGCTGCTTCTCCATATCTATATGCTCAGAGCCAACCTTTTCGCGTGCCGAGGTGATAATATCCTCCGGCAGACCTATTTTGCGAGCTATCTCTATTGCAAACGAACTTCCAGGCTTACCCGTCTCAAGGCGGAACAGAGGGCGGATATTCTGAACATCAAACATCATCGCTCCATTGATTACTCCATCTGTTGCAGAGGCATAATATTTTATATTGGAGTAATGGGTAGTAATGACACCAAAGCAACCGCTTGAAACGAGTCTTTCAAGTACCGATTCGGCAATAGCCGCACCTATTACAGGCTCTGTACCCGTTCCAAACTCATCTATAAGTACCAATGAGGAACTATCCGCACCTGAAAGCATAGCTTTCATATTAAGCAGATGGGACGAGTATGTTGACAAGTCGTTCTCTATCGACTGCTGGTCTCCTATATCTATATATATACGGTTAAATACGGGCAGTTCGCTTGTTTGGGACACTGTTACAGGAAATCCGCACTGAAACATATACTGCAAGATTCCGAAGGTCTTAAGGCATACTGACTTTCCGCCGGCATTTGGACCCGAAATGACAAGTATTCTGTTATCTCTATCAAGCCTTGCATTAAGCGGCACAAGTTCTCTGGTGCTATTTTTAAGTGTCTGAGCCAACAGCGGATGGCGAGCATTTCGTAACCAAATTTCGTCGCTACTCATTATAGGTGTTACGGCATCATTTGCTACAGCCCAACGAGCCTTTGCTCTAATCATATCTATATGGGCCACATACTCGCCGGAACGAGCTACAGAGTCTATATCTGCTCGGACAAGACCCGTAAATTGAGTTAGCACCTTAACAACCTCTCTGCGCTCAGTGTACTCAAGCTCCTTTAGGCGATTATTTATCTCAACAACCTCAACGGGCTCAACATAGAAGGTCTTTCCTGTTGCAGATTCATCATGAATAAAGCCATGCAACTTTCGCTTATTTGCCGCCGCTACGGGGATTACTGCACGACCCTCTCGAATCGATATTACAGCATCCGAATCGACAACACCAGCACTTTTTGCCGCCTGCAGAACGGCATGCATACGCTTTGCTGCCTGACCCTCTGCCTGACGAATTTCACGGCGTACTGCAGCAAGTTCTGCAGAGGCGTTATCTCTCATATTACCCCTTTGGTCCAAGATACGGTCTATCTCTGCAACTATATGCGAAAGCGACTCCACACCCGCTGAAAGACGAACAAGAGATGGATACTCCTCCCTCTTCTCATGCACAATCTTTACCACTGCTGCCGCAGCCGAGAGCGTTATACCTAAGCGCATAACCTCTTCGCAATCGAGAAAAGTTCCCTCTATACGGGCTTTATCTACAATGGTATCTATATCGAAAAATTCATCCTTCAGCGCAGAGCAATCTGTAGTCAAAATCTGCATCATCTCAGAGCAAAGAGCCTGACGAGTGGCAATTTGACGAGCTGACGAGCTGAAGGTTTGGTCATCAAGCAACTCTGCCGAGCGACGCATTGTACACATCTCCCGACACTGGTTGCGAATAGTATCGAAACCTATCCTTGACTCAAAATTTTCCGGATATACCATCTACCACTATTTATTTGCCTTAGCACTCTTTTTCTCAGCCTTGGAGAGTTTTTTCTCAGCCTTTGCTGCGTCTTTCTTCTCATCTTTAGAGCCAAAGACAGAGAAGTGAACATAACGGCTCGGATTCTGCTTCAAATCACCCAACAGTAGAGACAGATTCTCTGAAGCATTAGTAAGGTTGTCATACAACTCCTTATCATTAAGCAGGTTGCCGACTGTACCATTGCTCTCATTAAATTTAGCAAGTAGCAGATTAATATTCTCGACACTTGAAGCAAGTTTAACACCCAACTGCTGAGCGTCAAGAGAGGCGGTCAAATTATCAACACTTGTAACAATGCTGTCTATCTTTCCGCCATTATCCTTCAGAGTACCTGTAAATGAATCTAAGTTGCTGACAATGTTTGACTTCTCAAGGTCTGCAAGCACGCCGTTAAGGTGTGCTATAGTTGAAGATATATTGGCATTATTGCTATCTACAAGAGTATTGAGTGTAAGCAGTGTTGTGTTGATATTATCTATCATCTCAAAGAGTTTGGTCTTTATATCGCCAAACTGAGAACTTATAGCGTCAAACATACCCGACTCAACCTCTGTTGCAATAGTATCGCCCGATTTAAGGCTCTGCTCAGACTCTCCCAAGATAATCTCTACAGCCTGTCCACCCATAAGTCCTGCGCTGAAAATCTTAGCCTTAGAGTCTGACGGAATAGAGTAGTCTTTAAGTATCGCCAAGCTGACAATAACCTTTGTAGGGTCCTCCGGAGCTATGGCTACAGATGCAACCTGACCCACTTTTACTCCGCGAACAACCACATTTGAGGCCGTTTGCAGACCGCTTGCATCACTATAGTAGGCATAGAAGGTATTTGTTCTACCGAAAATATCGGCTCCGCTAAGGAAACGAATACCCGCCCATGCTCCAAGAAATATTAAAAGTGCATAAATTCCAATTTTAACCTCTTTCTTCATAATATCTTAATTTATTTGTTTACAACTCTACCATCCTTCACAGCGATAACAAACGCCTGAGGAAAACTCTTGCGAATACCCTTTACTGCCGATTGTGCCGCTGCCTTATCAGCATAGTCGCCTATACAATATTTGTATGAGAATACGCCATCCGCCCTAACCTCTCTGACTTTGCCTTTATAGCTACCAAAACGAGAATCTGATAGACTTACAGCACCGCGTGATGCCATAATCTGAACGGTATAACGCACAGCCGAACTCTTTACAGCAGGTTTGCTCTTCGGCTCCGTAGTTTTAGCCTTTGACGGCTCTTTTTTTAACACAGGTGCAGGCTGTTTCTCTGCTTGAGGTGCAACAGTTACGCTCTTAGGCTCTACAATACCCTCTGTCGCACTACTATCACTATCCACAAAAAGAGTTTTACGCACATAAGCAACATAATCCTTAACAGCTCCAAACAGAGCCTGAGCAATCTCGTTCTGACCCTTTGTGGATGTGATATATTTTAGCTCCGCAGAGTTGGACATAAAACCAATCTCGGTCAGAATACTCGGCATATCGGTAGCATAAAGCACCCTGAGTGGCTGTTTTTTGACTCCTCTATTATTAAGGCCAAGTTTTGTATAGTGTTTCTGAACCAATTGCGCCATAGCCTCACTATACTCTCCGTATGTAAACTGCAAATTCTGGATATGTGCGCGCACAATGGCTGCTGTCTTCTCATCCGACATATCAAGAAACTCCTCTTTATTATTAGCAAACAGTATAGCCTCGTTTACACTTGTTTCGAGCTTACTCTCTCCCATAATAAGTGTTTCAGTACCCCTGACACCCGTATTTTTAGGGTGAGCGTTAGCGTGAATTGATATAAACAGGTCGCCATTGGCATTATTTGCAATATCGGCACGAGTCTGCAAATCTGTTCTCAAATCCGAAGAGAATTGTTTCTCTACCGAGCGGGTATAGATAACCTTTATATCGGGCATATTCTTCTCTATCAACGCTCCGAGTTTAAGTGCAACTTGAAGATTGATATTCTTCTCCGAGTAGCCTCCATAACGAGCACCTGGAAAGCGTCCACCATGACCGGCATCAATCACGATGGTCTTTACACCTTGGGCAACATTTTCTCCCTTTACTGCGTTTATAGGTTGCAGAAACAGAGAAATGAGCAATATTATCAAAAGTCTGTTCATAGCTTTTGGTTGAATAGAGATTTTTCACTATCTTTACGCGCTGAAAAAACGCGCATACAAGCGCGCACAAGGCTTTGTTTGGCGTTTTTGCCGACGCGTCGGCAAAGGTACAAAAAATTTTGGATTTTTGAAACATTTTAGACTGAAATATCTAATCACACTTGCTGCCGCACTCTTTGTGGCACACTCACTGTTTGGTTTTGCCGGAGCAAAATTATTAGACAGCGAGCAAATAGCATCTGTAATGGTGTCAAAGAGCGATTCCGTTACTCCGGCTACGCCTGTGCTGCGGCTCTCAGACAGCACCCTAACAAGCAGAAAACTGAGGGATAATCGCAAGCAAAAGGTTGAAAACGACACTCCAAAAAGTCTTATTTCAAACACAGACACCATAAAAAAGGAGGTAAAAAGTGAAGATAAGATACGCAAAAAAGGCAGTGCGGGTCTTGACCAAGTAGTTGAGGGTAAGAATAAAGACTCTCTCTACTACGATGTTTTGAATAAGAAGGTCTATATCTACAACGATGGAGATATAAAGTATGACGACAAGTCCCTCAAGGCGGACTTTATGCGTATAGATATGACCACAAAGGAGATATACGCCTACGGAAAGCCTGATACTGTCGATGGCAAGGCAACAAAGACTCAGCCTGTTTTTGCTGATGGCGGTGGCAGTTACACAATGGATACTATAACCTACAACTTCGATTCAGAGAAGGCTCTTATCAAGGGTGTGGCAACACAACAGGGCGATGGTTGGCTTGTAGGAGGTAAAATCAAAAAACAGCCTGACAACTCCATCAATATTCAGCATGGTAAGTACACCACTTGTGAACATACAGACCATCCGCACTTCTATCTTGCCATGACAAAGGCGAAGGTTATCCCTGGCAAAAAGATTATCACAGGTCCTGCATATCTTGTTATGGAGGATGTGCCAATCTACCCATTGTGTATTCCTGAGGCCTTTTTCCCTATCAGTTCGGGCGCAAAGTCGGGTCTTCTGATGCCTACATACGGAGAGGATGGTGCCAGAGGTTTCTTCCTCAGAGGTTTGGGTTATTACTTTATCTTAAGCCAGCACATGGACCTTGCCATAACGGGTGGATTTTATACTCTCGGCTCTTGGGAGGTAAACGCATCTTCAAGATATGTGAAGCGTTATAAGTATTCGGGAAATGTAAACTTTGATTTCTCAAGTATCAAGACTGGAGATAAGGGCGAGCCTGACTACATTAAGCAGAACAACTTTAAGCTCAGTTGGACTCACTCTCAAGACCCTAAGGCAAACCCTGGCTCTACATTCTCGGCATCTGTAAACCTCTCTACAAGTGGATATAGCAAGTATTCGGCCACTTCGCTCAATGACATCCTTGCCACACAGACCAACTCTTCAATTTCATACTCTAAGAGCTGGGCAGGAACGCCATTTTCACTATCCATGAACTTAGGTATATCACAGAACTCGCAGACAAGGGCTATATCTGTAAACTTCCCTAATGTGGTATTCAATGTATCGCGTATATACCCCTTCAAGCGCAAGGAGGCTGTGGGTAAACAGCGTTGGTATGAGAAGATTTCATTTACATATACAGGAAAATTGACAAACTCCGCATCGGCTGACGAGAGTGAGATTTTTTCTGTTCAAACACTTAAAAACATGAAGAACGGTATAGAGCACTCTCTGCCTGTATCGTCCAATTTCACGCTCTTCAAGTATATCAACCTCACTCCATCTTTCAACTATACAGAGCGTTGGTACTTTAAGCGTCAGATGCAGGAGTGGAATCCTACGACAAACCAGATAGACAAGCTCGACCCTGAGTATGGATTCTATCGTATCTACAACTACAACGCCTCTGTATCGCTGAATACAACAATATACGGTATGTGGCAGATGAAGAAAAAGACAGCCAAAGTGCAGGCTGTTCGCCATACCATAACCCCATCTGTCGGAGCATCATATATGCCTGATTTTGGTAATCAGAAGTATGGATTCTACAGAATTGTACAGTCCGACTCTTTGGGCGGACATACGCTCTACTCACCATATTCAGACAACGCATACGGCGTACCGGGTAAGGGTGCTGCGGCGTCAATCAACTTCTCTCTCAAGCAGAGTCTTGAGATGAAAGTGCTCAGCAAACGAGATACTTCGGGCGTAAAGAAGATAAAGATTATAGACGACCTATCAATAAGTGGTTCGTATAACTTCCTTGCCGACTCTTTGGGCCTATCGAATATCTCTTTAGCACTCAGAACTACGATTTACGGAAATTTCGGAATTAACCTCTCGGCGACCCTCGACCCTTATCAGGTAACACCTCAGGGTGTGAGAATAAACAAGCTGATGCTCCAAAAAGGTCTTCCTGGCCGAATTATGAGTACAGGTTGGAGCTTCGGATACACCTTTAAGTCCCGAAACGACAAATCGCAGAGTGCTATAAACGATATTAACTCCATACCGCCTGAATACTTTAATCCGTTCTCCGACCCTTACGGACTTATGGACCCTGTATTGAGGCGACAATATATGGCACAAGCCTACTATGACTTCTCGATACCGTGGAATTTAGGTTTCAACTATGTGATAAGCTATAGTGCATCATATACCAATAACGGAACTACGGGATATAAGAAAAATGTCAACCAAACGATAGGTTTTAATGGTAGTGTAAACCTAACGCCAAAGATGGGTATATCCTTTACCAGCGGTTTTGATATACAAAACAAGAAACTCACCATTACATCTGTCTCCATAACGCGAGATTTGCACTGCTGGCAGATGTCCTTTGTGTGGATACCATTTGGTTCTCACCGCAGTTGGAGTTTCAATATCGGAGTCAAAGCCTCTTCACTTGCCGACCTAAAGTACGACAAGAGCCAGAGTATGTATGACAACCTGTTCTAAAAACAGTGTTTCGGTACAGCTTTTGCGCAAAGAGTATATAAAGAGTAATAAGTAATAAAACAATAAAAACATGGAAAACACAGAGAATCAAGAGGTTAAAGAGCAGTCAACTTTTCAGGATACAGAGAACAATCCATTGTGTGAAGACTCTACATGCGACAATATGTCAGAAGAGAATAACACACAGTCTGACACTATGACAGAGGAGACGGAGTGCGAAAAACCTATTGAAGAGCAGATAGATTGGAAAGATAAGTATATCCGTCTGCAGGCGGAGTTTGACAACTTCCGCAAGCGCACCCTCAGAGAGAAGATGGATCTTATCCAGAGTGGTGGTAGCGATGTTCTAAAAGCTATACTTCCTATTCTTGACGATATGCAGAGAGCTATTGCAGCCTCTGAGAAGAGTGATGATATTGCTGCGCTCAGAGAGGGTGAGAGATTGGTTGTACAGAAGTTTATCGACACTCTAAAGCAGAAAAAAGTTGTAGAAATTGAGGCCCTTGATGCCCCTTTTGACGAGAATCTGCATGAGGCTGTAGCCCGTTTTGCTGCAGGAGAGGAGAAGAGAGGCAAAGTTATAGATGTTATCGAGCGCGGATATATGCTCGGTGATAAAGTTCTCCGTTTTGCAAAGGTTGTTGTAGGAGAGTAAGTATCTGTTTTCAAGATTTTTTGAATTATGGCAGAAAAGAGAGATTATTATGAGGTGCTTGGCGTTGAGAAAAATGCCAATGCCGAGGAGATAAAGAAGGCATATCGCAAAACCGCCCTTAAATACCATCCAGACCGTAATCCTGACAACAAGGAGGCTGAGGAGAAGTTCAAAGAGGCGGCAGAGGCGTATGATGTGCTTTCTAACCCGGACAAGCGTGCCAGATACGACCAATTTGGTCATGCAGACATGAGTGGGGCTGCAGGAGGTGGCTTTGGCGGATTTAGCGGAGGCGGATTCTCTATGGAGGATATATTCTCGCAGTTTGGCGACATCTTTGGCGGTGGTTTTGGCTTTGGCGGTGGTAGCAGAAGTCGTGGTCCAAGAGCAAATCGTGGCTCAGATATCAGAGTAAGGGTAAGTCTGACTCTTGAGGAGATTGCTACGGGAGTTACCAAAAAGCTGAAGATAAACAAAAATATAGCCTGTGATGCTTGCGGTGGAAGTGGTGCTAAGGATGCCTCTTCCAGAGTAACTTGTTCAAACTGTAACGGACAGGGTGTGGTATTTCAAGTGCAAAACACATTTTTTGGCCGCATGCAGTCTCAGACTGTATGTCCTGTCTGCGGTGGTCAAGGTACTGTTATCAAGGACAAGTGTGGTAAATGTGGTGGCGAAGGTTGCGTAAAAGGCTCTGAGGTTGTCGAGTTTAATATTCCTGCAGGTGTTGCAGAGGGTATGATGGTAACAGTTGCAGGCAAAGGTAATGCAGCCCGTCAAGGTGGCGAGAACGGAGACTTGCTCGTTGTAATAGAGGAGCAACCGGATGCTCGTTTTATAAGAGATGGTGCAAACCTTATCCACAACCTTACAATACCTGTTACCACAGCACTTATAGGTGGCGAGGTTGAGGTACCTACAATCACAGGCAAAGCTAAGATAAATATTGCAGCCGGAACTCAGGCGGGTAAAGTATTGCGTCTGAGAGGCAAAGGTCTGCCTGAGATAAATAGCTACGGCAGCTATAACGGCACCGGCGATTTGCTTGTTGTAGTAGATATAGCTATCCCTGCATCGCTAAACAGCGAGGAGAAGGAGCTTATATCAAAACTCTCTCAGATGCCTCACTTCAAGCGTCCTGAGAAGAGCAACAAGCAGAACATCTTTGAGAGGATGAAGGACTTTTTTAACTAACAGCTAAGCAAATTTAGATATGGGGTTATTTTCTCCGCCTAAAAAGCGTCCAAATCAGTTTAACTATATTCCGCGCTACTACGACCCTGAAAAGGAGCGCAGAGAGGCTCGTCGTCGTGAGCTAAGGGGCGAGAGTAGCGATGATAGCACTCCGTATGCACCCGGAAAGTATATCCGCACGGTCAGGGAGGCTCGCGCCGAGCGTAAGGCACAGCAGAAAGCTGATAACGGAACACCGAAGATGGTAATGATTTTCGGTATTGCCATAATCATAATCGTTGCCTATATGTTTGTGCCTCGCATTGTAAACATTATTGCTATGGCGGGTAAAAAGAGCAACC
>JAFWBN010000107.1 GCA_017507075.1 Alistipes sp.
CAAGAGGGTTTGACCTTTGACGATGTGTTATTGGTTCCTGCCTATTCGGAGGTAGTTCCTCGCGAGGTTTGTGTAAAGAGCCGTTTTTCGCGTAATATTCCACTAAATATTCCGATTGTATCAGCTGCTATGGATACTGTAACCGAGGCTCCTATGGCTATTGCCATTGCCAGAGAGGGTGGTATCGGTGTTATTCATAAAAACATGTCTATTGCGGAGCAGGCTGCTCAGGTACGCCGCGTAAAGCGTGCTGAGAACGGCATGATTTATGACCCTGTAACAATTACAGGAGAGCAGACTGTAGGCGACGCTCTGCTACTTATGCGCGAGAATAAAATCGGCGGTATTCCTGTTGTGGATAACAACAATTTTCTCGTTGGTATTGTAACTAACAGAGATTTGCGTTTTCAAAAGGATATGGGCCGCAAGATTGCGGAAGTGATGACCTCAGAGAACCTTGTAACAATCAAAAACACAGACAATGAGGATGTTACAGAGGTTCTACTCCGCAACAAGATTGAGAAACTGCCTGTTGTAGATGCTGAGGGTCATCTTGTTGGTCTTATTACATACAAGGACATTACCAAAGTGCAGGACCACCCTAACGCTTGCAAAGACAGCAAAGGTCGTCTAAGAGTGGCTGCAGGTGTAGGTGTTACAGCAGACTCTATGGAGCGAGTAGATGCTCTTGTAGCTGAGAGTGTTGATGCCGTTGTACTAGACTCTGCACACGGACACTCAAAGAATATTGTGTCATTGCTCAAGCGTATCAAAGAGAAGTATCCAAACCTTGATGTTGTTGTAGGAAATATCGCAACAGCCGAGGCTGCCCGCTATTTGGCAGAAAATGGTGCTGACGGCATCAAGGTAGGTATCGGTCCGGGCTCTATCTGCACAACGCGCATTATTGCAGGTGTGGGCGTACCTCAGCTAACAGCAATCTTTGATGTTGCATCTGCTGTAAAAGATTTGGATGTGGCAGTAATTGCAGATGGAGGTTTGCGTTACTCAGGTGATGTTGTCAAGGCTCTTGCTGCTGGTGGCGACTGCGTTATGTGTGGTTCAATGTTTGCCGGCACAGAGGAGGCTCCAGGTGAGACAATTATCTACAATGGTCGTAAGTTCAAGACCTATCGTGGTATGGGCTCTATTGACGCTATGAAAGCTGGCTCTACAGACCGTTATTTCCAGGACGGCGAGACTGCTACAAACAAGCTTGTTCCAGAGGGTATTGTTGGTCGTGTTCCGTTTAAGGGCGCACTTAACGAGACTGTATATCAGCTTATCGGAGGTTTGCGCTCAGGTATGGGTTACTGCGGTGCAAAAGATATTGCTTCACTGCGCAATGCACGCTTTATCCGCGTTACAGCAAGTGGCGTAATAGAAAACCACCCACACGATATTACAATTACCCGCGAGACACCAAACTACACAAGAGGAGAGTAACAGATATTAGGTTTTTTATATTTTTGCAAAAAGATGAAACAGGACATGATTGTCATTTTGGACTTGGGCAGCCACGAAAATACCGTGCTTGCTCGTGCCATCCGTGCGCTCGGTGTATATAGCGAGATATATCCGCACGATATTACAGCAGATGAGCTAAAAGCACTGCCAAATGTTAAAGGAATCATTATCAATGGTGGCCCAAACAATGTTATTGATGGTGTTGCTATAGATGTTCTACCTGAGATTTATCAGGCTGGATTTCCTATCATTGCAGCCGGACACGACAAGGCTCTATGTGAGGTTAAGTTGCCACAGTTTAACGATGATATGGAGGCAATTAAAGAGGCTGTAAAGGGCTTTGTATTCGACACTTGCCACGCTGAGGCAAATTGGAACATGACCAACTTTGTAAATGACCAAGTTGAGCTTATTCGTCGTCAAGTTGGTAATCGCAAGGTATTGCTTGCCCTCTCAGGAGGTGTTGACTCTTCTGTTGTTGCGGCACTGCTGCTTAAAGCTATTGGCGAAAATCTTGTCTGCGTGCATGTAAACCACGGACTGATGCGTAAGGGTGAGAGCGAAAATGTTGTAGAGGTATTTAGCAACCAGCTCTGCGCAAATCTTATCTATGTGGATGCAACAGAGCGTTTCTTGACTAAACTTGACGGGGTTGCAGACCCTGAGCAGAAGCGTAAGATTATCGGTGGAGAGTTTATCCGCGTATTTGAGGAGGAGGCACGCAAACTTGACGGCATAGACTTCCTCGGTCAAGGTACAATTTATCCCGATATTGTAGAGAGCGGAACAAAGACTGCCAAGATGGTAAAATCTCACCACAATGTAGGTGGTCTGCCAGATGATTTGCAGTTTGAGCTTGTTGAGCCACTGCGTCAGCTCTTCAAAGATGAGGTGCGTGCTTGCGGTCTTGAGCTCGGCTTGCCATACGAGATGGTATTCCGTCAGCCGTTCCCAGGCCCAGGTCTTGGTGTTCGCTGTCTTGGAGCTATCACTCGTGAGCGTCTTGAGGCTGTTCGTGAATCCGATGCAATCTTGCGTGAAGAGTTCGCAAAGGCCGGTCTTGACAAGAAGGTTTGGCAGTATTTTACCATTGTGCCAGACTTCAAGAGTGTAGGTGTACGCGACAATGCGCGCTCTTTTGAGTATCCTGTAATTATCCGCGCCGTAAATACCGTAGATGCAATGACTGCGACAATCGAGCGCGTGGATTGGGATATTCTCTGCCGTATTACTGACCGTATTTTGGCTGAGGTTAAAAATGTCAATCGCGTATGCTACGACATGTCTCCAAAGCCAAATGCTACAATCGAGTGGGAGTAGTTTTTGGCGTAAAAAAGCAGCATTAGTTGCACATCCCTCAAATCCCCGAATGAGCAGTACCTCAAGTACAGCCCATCCGGGGATTTCTCACGATGCACAACTACTACCTTTTGACACCAAAACGGTCATTGCTTAAATTTTGAATTTTACACTCTTTTTACTACCTTTGAGGGTTATGAAAATAGGAGTTATTCAAACCAATATTGTTTGGTGCAATCCGGCTGCAAATATTGCGCGTGCCGAGGAGTTGATTGCAGCCTCAGAGACTGCCGACCTATACATCCTCCCCGAAATGTGGAGTACAGGATTTGTAATTGAGGGTCAGAGAGTTGCAGAGTCTGAAGAGAGTTGTACAGCTCTACAATGGATGATTTTAACTGCAAGAACACGAGATTGCGCTATTTCCGGCTCGCTTGTAATTAAGGAGCAAGGAAAGTTTTTTAACCGCCACTATTTTATCACTCCTGATGGCATTGCAGCCCGCTATGATAAACACCACCTCTTCCGTCTTGGTGGCGAGACAAAGCGTTTTACAGCAGGAGACAAGAGGGTTATTGTAGAGTGGAAAGGTGTGAGATTTTTGCTACAAACTTGCTATGATATCCGCTTCCCCGTCTTTGCTCGTAACCGCCTAATTGAGGGGAGATATGAGTATGATGCAATTATCTATGTAGCATCCTTCCCTACTGCCCGCGCCGAGGTTTGGCACACACTATCCCTTGCAAGGGCTATAGAGAACGAGAGTTTTGTGGTGGCTGTAAATCGTACGGGAGACGATATATACTGCAACTACTCCGGAGGCTCACTTTTAGTGGATAGTTTCGGTGGCATAATTACGCAGTGTGGCTCAAGCGAAGAGATTAAAGTGGCTGAAATTGATATAGAAGAGCTAAAATCCCGTCGCAAGCGTTTCCCGACGCTCCGTGATGGCGATTTGTTTGAATTGCAATAAATTATTATATTTGCACAAAACTATAAGACTTTCGTAATGAGGAGACCTAAATACAATTCTAAGTCCAAGTGGTTTTGGATAGTCGCAATAGGCATTTTTGTCTATTGGGGTGCTGCATATCCCACTTTGGGCAATATCCTCACCTATATTTTTGACAAATTAGAGCCTGTCGGAGTTGTTATAGATAAATATACAAACATAGCCATAGACCATATAAATACCCAAAACGATACAGAGACAAATAGGCTTATAAACCGCATACTTTTAGGGTGTAGTTGTCTTGCCCTTGTTCTATCTGTTGTATATCGTTTTGCGCTTAAAAAGGTCGCAGCTGAGCGTCATTATACCGCTGAGTTAAACTCTCTTATTCAGGATGCCGGAATATGTGTACTTCTGACACTCTTTGCGCATAATACTGTGCATTGGTGGTCAATTATTGCAGTTCCTATCTTTGCTTTTATTATTCTCTATCCGCTGTTGTATATTCCGTATTACAGATATTTCAGGTGGGTATATGATTTACCTTATATCCTCATTGTTGTCAATCTTGGGATTACGGTAGCCTTCATACAATTCGGAGGAGCAACCCTTTTGGGCAAAATACTCGGTATTATCTGTACCATATTTGCCGCTATACACTTTGTAGAGCATACCAGACTTAACTATTGTCCTAAGTGTAAAAAATATACCAACTTAGACACCCTCTGTATAGTAGATAATACAAAAATAAAAGAGTGGAAAGATGGCACAACAAGACAAGTAGCAACAGGCTATACAGATACATATAAAGTTGATAGCCACGGAAACAAAACATTAGTATCAAGAGTTGCCACAGGCTATGAAACAGTTGAGGTGATATACCGACGCATCACCCACACATGGTGGTATAAATACACCTGCCCTTGTTGCAATCACTCATGGGATGAAAGCGGAGTTGAAGAAGAGTAAACTTAAATAAATGTAATAACTTAATTTTACAAAAACCTCAGTATGAAAATTGATGTAGGAACACTCATATCGCGTATAGTATTTGTTATCGTGGTGGTTGGTGGTGGTTGGTGGGCAACATCATCCGGAAAGATTGATGAATTTATTGAGACAACACCCCCTTTATGGCAGGAGGTAAGTGATAATACCACGCAGAGTGTTGAGAAATTATCCTCGGATGAGTTTGGTAAGATGTACAACTATCTCCTTTTAGGATGTAGTGCTTTAGCCCTCACTCTATCAATACTATACCTCTTTATTTTCAAGAGAGCAGCCGTCAAGCGTAATACCACAGATGACCTACATGGACTTGTTATAATGTCTATAATATCTGTTGCGCTGACCTGTTATATAAGCAACTCTATCAATTGGTGGAAAATTCTTGCAATACCTCTCTTCTGCTATGTCTATATCTATCCACTATTCTATCTGCCTTATTACAGATATTTAAGGTGGGTAGCAGCCGATTTGTATGCCTTAATAGGATTTTTATTAGCCGGTTTCCATCTTGTATTATTTTCAGAAGATAATCCAGGATTTATAGCAACAATACTATCGCTTATCAGTGCAGGCTTGGCTTATTGGTTTTTCCATACACACTATAGACGAGAGTCTTGTCCAAGTTGCAAGAAACATGTCAATATTCTGCACACCGACCATCATATAGATTCAAAATATGTCGATTACAAAGATATCAAAACGAAGGCAGCAACGGGTTATAAAGACACATACAAAGTTGATAGCTACGGAAACAAATCGTTAATATCAAGTGTCGCTACAGGTTGGAGAACTATCTTCTACACAAACAAGATAACCAGAATAAACTTTACCGACCACTTCAAATGTCCAAATTGTGGTTATAAATTTACCAAGCAGGATTTCATCGAAGAGACAAAGAGATTAGGCTACAAAAAGCGTGAAGAGAGAGCTGGGATGAATCTCAATCGGAATAAATAACAAGCAGAAATTTAGATATTTTTTAACTAATAACTTAACACAATGAAAAAATTTTTAACAGCTATGGGACTTTTTTCCCTTGCTCTGACATCTTGCACAGAGCAGCCAAAAGAGGCGGCTTGGATTGTTGACAAGTTTGACGACATCAAGGTAATCCGTTACGAGGTACCTGAGTTTGAGAACTTGCCACTCAATGAGAAGCTGCTGGTTTATTATCTTGCTGAGTCAGCAAAGTGTGGTCGAGACATTATGTTTGACCAGAATTTCAAGTATAATCTTACTATCCGTCGCGCTCTTGAGCAGATTTACACAACTTATCAGGGTGATAAGAGTGCCGCTGACTTTGTGGCTATGGAGAAGTATTTGAAGAAGGTTTGGTTTGCAAACGGTATTCACCACCACTACTCAAATGATAAGTTTACTCCTGAGTTCTCTCGCGAGTGGTTTGCTGAGCAGCTTAAAGGTGTTGATACAGGATGTGTAAAGCATGATGAGATAATTGAGGTTATCTTTAACCCTGCACTCTATGCTTCACGCCTCAATCAGACAGCTGGTGTTGATATGATTGCTGCTTCTGCAGGCAACTACTATGAGGGACTGACTCAGAAAGAGGTTGAGAAGTTCTACAACAAGATGATTGACCCTAATGACCCTCGTCCAATCTCTTACGGACTAAACTCTAAGTTGGTAAAGAAGAACGGTAAAATTTTTGAGCAGACCTACAAGATTGGCGGCATGTACACCGAGGCTTTGGAGAAGGTTGTATATTGGCTTGAGAAGGCTGAGGCTGTTGCAGAGGAGCCACTCAAAACCACTATCGGTCTTTTGATTAAATACTACAAGAGTGGCGATTTGCGCGACTTCGACGCCTTTAACATCTCTTGGGTACAGGATACACAGTCAAATATCGACTTTGTAAACGGTTTTACCGAGACTTATGGCGACCCTCTCGGCTTTAAGGCTTCTTGGGAGAGTGTTGTAAACTTTGTTGACAAGGCTGCTTGCGAGCGCACAAAGATTATCTCTGAAAATGCTCAGTGGTTTGAGGACCACTCCCCTATCAACCCTGCATACCGCAAGCCTGTAGTAAAGGGTGTATCTGCAAAGGTTATCACCGTGGCTATGCTTGGTGGCGACTGCTACCCTGCAACACCTATCGGTATCAACCTGCCAAATGCAGACTGGATTCGCAAGGAGTATGGCTCAAAGTCTGTAACTATCGACAACATCACATACGCATACAACAAGGCAGCTCAGGGTAACGGTTTCTCTGAGGAGTTTGTTCTCAGAGACGAGGACCGCGAGAGGATGAAAAAGTGGGGCAAACTCTCTGACGATTTGCATACCGACTTGCACGAGTGCTTGGGTCATGGCTCAGGTCAGCTTGCTCCCGGAACAACAGGTAC
>JAFWBN010000108.1 GCA_017507075.1 Alistipes sp.
AGACAAAATACCCTGCCTTCAAATGGTGTGCAGACCTTGGAGAGGGATGGTATCTGCCGGCAATAGAGGAATTAAAGACCTTTACGCTAAACGACTCTATTCACGATGCTGTTAACCGTACACTTGCAGAGAAAGGTGGCACAAAACTGTATAACAGAGGCGATGGATATCAGGGTTATTGGTCATCAACAGAGGATAATTCATTTGAGTTCTGCGCGCGGTATGTCAGTATGTACGATGGCAGCACCAGCTACAACAATAAGGGCATCGGCAACTATGTGCGCGCCGTAGCTACTTTTGGAGATGCACTAACTCTGCAAACCCCAACGGCTCAAAAGGGCGGCGACTACTACAACGATGATAATACCCAAATAGCGATTGACGGCTCATCTACTGCAGAGCAGTTGAATAAAGAGGGGGACAAGTTTTACGACACAAAGGATTATAACTCCGCTGTGCAGTGCTACCGTAAAGCAGCAGAGCAGGGGTATGCAAGCGCGCAATATAATTTAGGATACTGCTACAGAAAAGGCCTTGGTGTAACGCAAGACCACACCGAAGCTGTAAAGTGGTATAGAAAGGCGGCTGTGCAGGGACATGTAAAAGCGCAATGTCAGTTAGGATACTGCTACGAAACAGGTCAAGGCGTAACAAAAGATTATCATCTGGCTGTAAGGTGGTATCGTGAGGCTGCGGAGCAGGGATATGCAACTGCACAATATAATTTAGGACTCTGCTACCAATATAGTCGTGGCGGAGTACAAGGTCTTGCCGATGCTATAAAGTGGTATCGCAAAGCAGCCGCACAGGGAGATGAGAATGCAAAGGAGAAACTACGCAAACTTGGCTACTAACAGATTGATTATGAGTAATATAGATATTGAGCAGAGAGTAACCAAAGCAAAGGAGCTATTTTTAAGTGGGTACAACTGTTGTCAGAGTGTGGTATTGGCATTTGAGGATATTACAAAGCTTGAGCAGACAACAGCTGCCACTATTTCCGCCCCATTTGGAGGTGGCATGGGGCGGCTACGCGAAGTATGCGGAGCTGTGAGTGGTATGACAATGATTGCAGGATTTTTATCTCCTTGTCCTTCAAACAGCGATATTGCGGCAAAAAAGGCAAATTATGCCCTTGTGCAGAGGTTTGCCGAGGCTTTTCGCGCTCAAAATGGCAATATTGTCTGTCGCAAGTTGCTTGGCTTAGAGAGAGAAAAAGATGAGCCAACACCCTCTGTCCGCACAGCAGAGTATTACAAAAAGCGACCTTGTGCAGAGCTTGTAGGCGATGCTGCAAGGATAGTAGCGAAGCATTTAGCAGAAAACAGCAAAAAAGAACAGTAATAAACAGTATAAACAACATTTTGAATTTTAGGCGAGGATTTTCAAGGCTTGCGCCGTAGAGAAAAGCGGAGCATACTAAGCGTATGTGAGCATTTTCTCCACAAGCGTAACGCAGAAAATACCGGCTAAAAACAAAATCTAAATTAAAGTAATGTCATTATGAACAAGGTAATCGCAAGCCCTGCAGCACCTAAAGCAGTAGGTCCATATTCGCAGGCAATTCAGGCAGAGACAACTCTCTATCTTTCAGGACAACTTCCAATTGACGGCGCAACAGGCACTATGCCAGAGAGTATTGAGGAGCAGACAGAGCAGAGTCTAAAAAATGTGGGTCATATTCTTAAGAGGCAGGTTATGACTACACAGATGTAGTAAAGACAACCGTACTTTTGGCTGACATCAAAGATTTTGCTGCCATGAACGGTGTTTATGCCAAATTCTTCAGCGGAGCCTTCCCTGCTCGTGTATGTTACCAGGTGGCAGCACTTCCTATGGGTGCGAAGGTTGAGATTGACGCCATTGCAGTAAAATAAATAGATTATATTTATCGGCTTTGCTGTCATTATGCAGAGCCGATAGATATTAGGCAACAATAAACAATATGGATATTCAGCAGAACAAACAAGGCAGAGATTACTCGCAGCTTATGAGTCGCAGGATTCGTCGCATACTGCTTGTATGCAACAGCTACGATAGTTACACTCTTGAGGAGGATGGCAGATTAGAGGCTCAGATTTCGATTGAATACTCTGAACTCAATCTTAGCAATCCGCCATCCATAACCCGTGCTGCATCGACTATAGAGGCACTGGAGATAATTGATAGCGGAGAGAGTTTCGACCTTGTAATAACCATGTACAATGTCGGACAGATGGATGTATATACCTTTTCCAAAAAGATGAAAGAGGTATCTCCGGCAACTCCTATTGTACTGCTGACAAACTTTTCCAAAGAGATTTACAAGCAGATAGAGTGTAACGATACCTCTTCTATAGATTATGTATTTTGTTGGAACAACTCCACAGACCTTATCATTGCCATTATCAAGCTTATAGAGGATGGCATGAACGCAGAGCATGATATTTTGGAGTTTGGTGTGCAATCAATTCTACTTGTAGAGGACTCTATCCGTTACTACTCTACCTACCTGCCTGCTATTTACAAACTTGTACTACAGCAGAATAGAGCATCTATTCGCGACGCTCTGAACGAGCAGCAGCAAGTCATGCGTAAGCGTGCCCGTCCAAAGATTCTCATGGCCACAAACTACGACGAGGCTGTAGAGATGTACAACAAGTACAAAAACAATCTGCTCGGAGTTATCTCGGATGTGGGCTTTGTGATACATAAAGACGACGACCCATCGACTGAAAAGCTCGATGCCGGCATTGATTTATGCAACCTTATTCGTAAAGATAACCCCTCAATGCCTTTTTTGATGCAATCCTCACAAGAGAGTATGCGAGAGGTGGCAGAGAAACTTGGTGTAGGTTTTATCGTAAAGCACTCAAAAACCCTTATACACGAACTTGGCGAGTATATCGGTAAAGAGTTTGCCTTCGGGGATTTTGTTCTTACAGACCATCAGACAGGCGAAGAGATTGCCCGCGCTTCAGATTTGTACAACCTTGAAAAGTTACTACACACAATATCTGACAGTGTTCTGCACAGCGTTGTTACAACAACATATTTGTCAAAATGGCTCTTCTCTCGCGGTATATTCTCCTTAGGAAACGCTTTTAGAGAACTAACACTAAATGAGTTTGATAACAATATTGCCTCTGTAAGAGAGTATCTTACAGACTCTATCCGCGACTATCGCATAAAACAGGGTTTGGGTGTTGTTGCAAAGTTCTCTCCAAACACATACAATGATGCAATATGGTTTGCCCGCTTAGGCAATGGTTCTATAGGTGGCAAAGCTCGTGGTTTGGCCTTTATGAACCATATTTTGCAAAAATACAAACTATACAACAAGTGGGAAGGCGTAAGAGTTATGGTGCCACGCACCCTGGTAATTACCACCGAGTATTTTGACAGATTTATCATCGAAAATGGACTTCAATATGTTGTCAATTCAGATATTAGCGACTCGGAGATACTCTCAGAGTTTGTTGCATCTTCACTCCCTTCTGAATTGGTAGAATCTTTGAGAGTATTTATCCGTCATGTCAAAAAACCACTTGCCGTACGCTCTTCTTCAAAACTCGAAGACTCTTATTATCAGCCATTTGCGGGTATATATTCAACATATATGATTCCGCATACCGAGAACGAAGACCAGCAACTCAGACTGCTTTCAAAGGCTATAAAGAGTGTCTATGCATCGGTCTATTTTGCCTCTTCGCGTGCATACATCACCGCCACAGCAAATGTTATCTCGGAGGAGAAGATGGCAATAGTTCTTGAAGAAGTTTGCGGTTCCGAAGATAGCGGATACTTCTTCCCTACCCTCTCTGGCGTTGCCCGCTCACTTAACTTCTACCCTATCGGCTACGAAAGAGCCGAAGAGGGTATTGCAAAGGTTGCCTTTGGTCTTGGCAAGGCTGTTGTTGATGGAGAACAGGTGCTCAGATTCTCACCAAAATATCCTCAAAATGTGCTGCAGACCTCAACCCCAGAGCTTACAATGCGCGAAACTCAGCAGACAATGTATGCTCTAAACCTGCAACCAGACAAATTCAAGACATCCATAGACGATGCTATCAACCTTGAAAAGATAAACATAGCCGACTGCACCCATTTCCGAAATATCAAGCATGTGGCATCTACTTGGGATATGCAAAGCATGAGACTAACAGACTCTCCTCTTGCCGAAGGCTTTAAGGTTATTACCTTTGCTCGAATACTCAAGTACGACACCTTCCCTCTTGCTCAGATTCTAAACAAATTGCTTGAGATTGGACAAGAAGAGATGAAAACCTGCGTAGAGATTGAATTTGCCGCAAACCTTGATAGAGGAAACCGCCTTAGCATTTTTAATGTTCTGCAAATACGACCTATAGCCTCAGCTGCCGCTGAGACAAATATAGATTGGAGTAGCATAGATACAGATAACGCTCTGATACACTCTCAGAGTGCTTTAGGAACAGGTTTTGTAGATGGAATTACAGATGTTATATATCTAAGAAAGGAAAACTTCGACCCATCAAAAACCCAAATAATGGCCGAAGAGATTACAAAACTTAATGCCTCACTTCGCAAAGAGTCTAAAGGATATATACTCGCAGGTTTTGGTCGCTGGGGCTCAAGCAACCCGTGGTTGGGCGTTCCTGTCCGCTGGGGAGATATATCAGAGGTAAAAGTTATTGTAGAGTGCGGACTTGATAACTTTAGAATAGAGCCAAGCCAGGGTACACACTTCTTCCAAAATATGACATCCTTCGGAGTAGGATATATTACCGTAAATCCCTATGCCGGCGACGGAATACTCGACTTTAACCGCCTCGATGAAATGCCAGCACTCTACGAAAGCAACCTGGTCCGACATGTAAGATTCAATAACCCCCTCGAAATATGCATCGACGGAGTGAAAAATAAAGCCATAGTTAAGGAAAAGTAATCCAACAGACGACAGCCTAAGTACCGCCGCTTTTTGAAAAAAGCGGCACCAAAAACTTTTGGAGAAACTGCGTTTCTCTTGTGCTGATGCGGATTTAGGATAGCCTCGTGGCTATTACGCTAAAAAATAGAGTCCTTTTCACTTTCAAACAAGTTTGAGTGAAGGACTCTATTTTTCATCGTACCATCTTCGATGGTTTTCCTAAATCCGAAAACTGCGAAACTTAGTTTGTTCTGTAGCGCGCTATTGTATGCCATTGAGGG
>JAFWBN010000109.1 GCA_017507075.1 Alistipes sp.
AATCAGCGCGCGACGAATCTCTTTGAGAGTCTCGGCTACATTGATTTCGGTAATACGACCCTCTCCTTTAAGTATTTTGAACGAGCGTTCAAGTTTGTCGGTTAAATTTTCAAACATCTCTGTATGATTTACTTTAATTACGGCGCGAAGATACGAAAAAAAATCGTATATTTGCGTATGAAACGAATTATATTGATTTTCTCACTCTTTTTTATCTCCTGCTCGACAGTAAAGCATGTAGGAGTTATGCCTCGCACAACACTCGTGAGAGGTGTTGATGTTTTACAGTTGGATTATACTATTACAAAGGCTGGCAAACAGCTGCCGACAAAGCTCTTTGTCTTTGATGTCTCACTATCGAAAAATGTATCTTTAGTTGCGACTTCAGCTACAGATGACTGCTCCTCCATAAAAGCTGTAACAAATGAGCAAACATCCATCGTTCCAATCTCGAAACAACTTGAAGTAATACAGAGTAATAGAAAGAGTATAAAGGTTTTAGGTGGTGTTAATGCAGACTTCTTTCATATCAATCGTAGCAATATGATTTGCGGTGTTATGTATCGTGATGGAGTCTGTTTGAAGGGTAGTTACGACGATAAAACAACACTCTTTGCACTACTTAAAAATGGGGAAGCCTGCTGCATGACAACAGAGGAGTATGAGCGTATGGATAAAAGCACTATTGTAGAGGCTGTTTCGGGTCGTCAGATGCTGCTCAATGATGGGGTAGCGCAGAGTGCCGAAAATAGTATCTTTCATCCACGCACGGCTATTGGTGTTACCAAGGATGGCAAAAGAGTATTTATACTTGTGGCAGACGGCAGAAGAAAAGAGTATTCAAATGGCCTTTCATACGCCGATATGGCAAATATCTTACTTAAATTAGGAGCTTATGATGCGATAAATTTGGATGGCGGAGGCAGTAGCAGTTTCTCAATAGGAGTGGGTAATGGACTTTTTAAGCCACTTAATAGACCTTCGGATAAATCGGGCGAGCGCGCTGTTCCAAACGGAATAGCTGTAATTAAGCGACTTAAAGAGCGATAACTACAGAGTCCCTTTCTCGTACATTACAACAATTTGCTCCAAAATAGCATCGTCTGAGTCGGGGTTATAGTCGGTCTTGAGGTTATTTCCAAACATCTTGGCAAGAGTCTGCCACATGCCTGCCTCAAAGCCCCCTCTGAACTCTTTGATAATCTCAAAGGCTGTATCTTCGGTCTGGCGGTCTATTAGTTTGAGCAGTATTTTGCCGTCATATATCGTCATCTTCTTCAGTACGGGAGTATATTCGCGAATAAGACGCTTCTCAATACCTTTAATGTATAGTTTTTGCTGCTTTTTATTTGGTAGCGCAAGTAGCTCCTCTTCCATAGTTTTCATCAGCGTTTGCGCCTCCTGTGCAATCGGATAAACCCTCTTTACAGCCCTTACCATACGCGCATAACGACGCATATCGGGCTTACGGGCATACTTTCTGATAGGGTTGAGATGAAATAGCGGAATAGAGTCTCCGTTCTCTACAACCCACTCTTGATGCCAATACGCACGCCCCCTATGCCTCTGCGCCATGATGGGATTGCATAGAGTGAGTATCAAAAGCAGTATGTATATCTTTTTCTTCATAAAATACCCTGCAAAGATAACGAATTACCAAACAAAGTAGTATTTTTGCACCATAAATAATGCAAATTATGAAAGAAGGACTCACTTATACATCAACTACTGTTGTCGATAAAACCAATACAGCTGTAGCCCTCGGCTCAGGCGATATGGAGGTCTTTGCAACACCTGCTATGGTGGCTCTTATGGAAAATGCAGCCATGAAAGCCGTTGCCGACTACCTCGAAGAGGACCAGACTACCGTTGGCTCAGAGATAAATACAACACATATCAAACCCTCGGCTTTGGGCGCAACTATTTCAGCCACAGCTATCCTGTCATCCGTAGAGGGACGCAAACTCACCTTCTTAGTCGCAGCCCGCGATAACCATGGTGTTATAGGCGAAGGTACTCATACCCGATTTGTTGTTAGTAGGGAGCGATTTTTGAGTAAATTGCTTTAATTTGTCGTGATAGCAGCACATTTGCGCTTATAAGTGCATACCTGCTGCCGCTAACAAAAATTGCCTGCAAAGGGAAATACGCTGGAGTATGTCCCTTCGCAGGCATTTTTGCCGAGCGTGGCATCTACGCCCTTCTAAGCACAAATGGGTACTCTAATTTAGCGGAGGGGTGCTTTGATTTTGGCGCGCGACCCTAAGGACCTTAGAGACCCTATAGTCCTTAGAGACATTAAGGACGGCGCGCAGAGTAATGCCAAATGACATAGAATAGCAACGGGCTTTCAGCTCTCAATGGCCTACAATAGCGCGCCCTGCGCGCAATATTAAGGGCTTTAGCCCGCTGTTATTATCTATTTTACGCGGTGATAAATCTCGTCAATCCAAACAAATGTATCTTCATTGGCAAATTCAAAATATCTCTCTCGAATTTTGTATTCAGGCGAAAGATACTCCATTATGATTATCTGAGACTCAGCGTCAAAAGAATATACACCTGTGGAAACACTTCCTTGGATTTCGTTGTTTTCATCAAGAGACCAATCGCTAAATGTTCCATCTCCCTTAAATTCAAACCAACTACTTCCTTCATACCACTCACATTTCCAAGTTCCTACAATGTTATACTGTTTTTGAACTGCTCCTACATGTATGTCTTCTGGACAGTTACACTCGTTACCACTTGTTGTGCAAGACGAAAGAAGAGTAGCAATTGCAGTAAGTGCTACGAGAATAAATGTTTTTGTTTTCATAATTGTTTTGTTAGTTAGTTATTTTACTCGATGATAAATAGTGTCTCCAAACACGCACACATCTTCAGATATAAAGTGTGCATATATCTCACTAACTCTTTTATTCGTTAATGTGATGTACTCTGATTCTGGATTGTATGTATAAGATCCGGTAATGTTGTATTGTTGATAATCTCCATCCATCTCGGTATATGAATATGTATTGTCTTTTTCAAATACATACCTCTCTATGTATGCAGAATTGGACTCTAAAAAGATGCTTTTGTATTCCCAAGTTCCTACGATGTCATACTTTTTTGATACAGGATTTTGGTTGATGTCTGTCTCCGGACAGTTACATTCGTTACCACTTGTTGTGCAAGATGAAAGAAGAGTGGTAATTGCAGCAAATGCTGCGAGAATAAATGTTTTTGTTTTCATAAAATAATTTGTTTATAAGTTTTGTGCAATATTGCCTTGCATCAAAGCGATAACTGCCTTTTACCTATAAACAAAAAGCGCAGACCATCGCCGTACGCTCTCTTGGCTCACCACAAGCCACAAACCCATACAGAGAAGTCTGCGCTAAACATACTTCTCAAAGGGTTTGCCATTTTTTTTGCTCGTTTATCCGAGGTGGTGATTCAGAGAGCTTGAGCAAATAATATAAGCGCATTGGTTGCCCAACACAGCCACAAAATTATAAAAAAGAAATTGTATTGCAAAATAACTCATATTGAGCAATAACTTTAGAGTCTTTAGTCTATCCGAATGCACACTATTAAGGACTGTAGTCCGCTGTTATTTATTGTTATTAAATGTTGTTGCGACAAAGTCGCTGCTGCCTACCAATAAAACAACACAAGCACCTGCAAAGGTGCTTGTGTTTGTTGAGCTGCCGGGACTCGAATGTTTGTGCAACAAACATCAACGAAGGAGTGCCGTAGTCGCGCTTGCGCGGTGCGGAAAATCACGACTGAGTTAACCCTTATAACCTCCGACAGCACAATATTTTATATGTAGGCAGTTTATATGCGTAGCATATTATAGAATATTCAATATTGGACAATGGAGCTTGCTCATGGATTGCCGATATTGAATATCCTGCGACAAAGTCGCAACTGCCTACCAATAAAACAACACAAGCACCTGCAAAGGTGCTTGTGTTTGTTGAGCTGCCGGGACTCGAATGTTTGTG
>JAFWBN010000110.1 GCA_017507075.1 Alistipes sp.
ACTCGCAATACGGTATTGCCGAAGCGTACCTCAGGCGTTGTTGCGAGGTCAATATCTATCTCCTCAGGCAATGCGCCCAACTCCATACCGAACATAGCACCACTTGCACGACCGCTTTTGAGGAGATCGAGGTCGGCAGACGAAGCAGCAAACTTCACTCCGTAGGTCATTTTGAGGAACTCCACACCGAGGATATGGTCGAAGTGACAGTGGGTATTTACCGCCAATACGGGCTTTAAGCCCTGCTCCTCGATAAAGTCTGCCAAGAGACGATCCTCACGAGCCGAGAGATTTCCCGCATCGATGATGATGCACTCCTTGCTCTCGTCCCACACGATATATGTATTCTCCTGAATCGGATTGAATACGAACTTTACAACATTCATAGTTTCCTTATTTTTTGCAAAAATAAGAAAAAAAGTTGAGAGTTATCCGTTTGCGCCAAAATAAAAAGGTTATTAAAGGATATTAACGGCAATTAAGGGTTATTAGGGAGTGGCGCAAATTCTTTAACAACCCTTAATTATTCTGCGCCCTTTTGCAGTTTGCAAAATAAAGTGCTATATTTGTGATGCAAACAGCCACTTATATTTGTAAATCATGAAACGAGTTGTCGCATTATTGACACTTTTGGGAGTATTGTTTTCGTCTTGCAGTACTACATATACAGTATCATTAAAAGACGATTTATCAAACATCTTTATCGGAAAGAAGCATAGTGAAGTAATTGACACTATGGGTGCACCAACAAGAGAAGTATCAGATGGCTTAGGTGGAACAATCTTGGTATATGAAAATGTTGAGGCAAATAGCCTTACACATCATTTAAGTCAAAGCATATCTTACACAAAAACTCGCACTCAAATAGAATATATCCATTGTTACATAAATATGGAGAATACTTGCTATAAAATAGATACCAATTGCACAAAAAAAGCAGAAAAAGAGAATACGGCAGGTCTTGTTTGGAGCATTATTGGAACAATTCTTGGAGTTTCTGCAATAGCCGGAGCCATAGCCTATTATGCTCCTATGCGATAATAATAGCATATACCAATTAATAGAATTGCCGAGCAGAAATCTGCTCGGCAATTCTATTAAAAGCAGAAAGCCTACGCACCTCGTGGGTATTAAAAATCATACCCAAGAATGAGAGGTGCTCTTCCTATGCCCTTGTGGGTATGAAAAATCATACCCAGCAGTAGAGAGCAGAGGAAATTTAACGAGAATAGGGAGAATAGCATCGCTAAACTCCCTAATTTCTCTAATCTTACTAAAAGCCAATGGCTTTCCATTCTCAACTCTCAACTCTCAACTCTCAACTCAAAAAAAGTTTTCCGCTTTCCGTTTTCCGTTTTCCGTTAGCTAAATTCCTGCTATTTTCTTAATTTCATTGAGTTTATTCAGCGCCTCCAACGGAGTGAGGGAATTGATATCAAGCCCCTTGATTTGGTCGCGTATTTGCACCAAAACGGGGTCATCGAGTTGGAACATCGACAACTGCACATCGGG
>JAFWBN010000111.1 GCA_017507075.1 Alistipes sp.
CGAAATTGGGGATAATATCAACGAACAAGAGGGTATAGAGACTCTCTTTTAGAGAACTCTTTTTGCCCTGCTGTTTTCTGTTAGCTGCATAGTGTTCAAATTTACCCCGTCAATGTTTATAATTCCCCTATTATCAACACTTAACGCAGCAGCTCCCACATTTGTAGCCCAATTAAGACGCTCAAAAAGCGGAATATCTTTTAGTGCCTTTACCTCCTCAAGAATAGAGAGAGAGTGATTTGACGCAAGAGAGTCTGTGCCTATACAGATATTGAGTTTTTTTGCCCTTAGAAGTTCTACTGTCTGAGGAATAGAGCCTGAGATATATCGGTTTGAGCGTGGACAAAGCACCCAATATACGGGGGCAGAGAAGTGATTCATTATAATATCAATATCCTCTTCGCTGACAAAACTATTGTGTACCAGGATAACACTTCGCGTGGCGGGAATACTATTTACAATACGCTTGGCGGGGGAGTTGTGGTGCAGAAAATCGCACTTAAATTGCGCGCTTTTGTACCACTCGGCAAGTGGACCCTCCCCTTTATATAATAGGTATTCGCCCTCAGACTCCATAAAGTGTATCGAGAGTGGGGCGGTACCATTTTTGCATATATAGTCAAAATCTGCACTCTGAACAGAGTATGTAGAGTGTGGCGATAGGGTTGTTTGAGGATTGGCTGCAAGATGTTTGCATAGTTCAAGATTGCTCTTTTTAAGTCCAAATACCTCTGCAAAGGAGTGATAATCAATTTTGCTGCGGCTCTTTACGGCAAAAGATGAGTTGTCATTTACAATATCTGCCACAGCATCAACACCCTCGCTCCACATTGCATCATCGGCCTCAGCTATAGCTCTTTGCCGCTCCTGGTCTGTGAAATTACCCCTTACAGCAGCCATAGCACCTGCAAAACCTGCATATCCTACCCCCTCTTGAATTGCACCTTTTAGGTATGATAGCTCTATATGACAGTGTGCATTTACAAATCCGTTACACAGAATACCTGAATAGAACTCTACACCCTCCAAAGAGTCCAGATTATCTCCATATTGCTCCACAGATATAATCTGTTTTGTGGCGCAATTAACCGTAAGCAGAGGCCTTTTATAAAATCCCTGCTTAGTTAGCAGCAGATGCGAGGCTATCCGCCTTATCTGTAAAGAAGACATCGTCAAAAATCTTTATATCGACATATTTTTTGAAGAGTGAATCTATTGCCATTGTCTCGTCAGGGGTGTATGATACAACAATGTCTGAGACTGTAATATCTGGCTTGCGAATCTTGTGTCTTGCGTCTGCAGGCTTGGCAAAGGCAATGACAATTTTGCTGCTTGCCGTATCTGTAGGGATAGTTCTGCGGATAGACTCCCTCTCTCTAAGGTTGTAGGAGTAGTTGTTTTTTGTGCTTCCAGAATTTGTCTCAACATAGACAGCTCCTCGCAGTGTAAGTTGGTCTGTTGGACTTAATAGTTTTCCTTTTTTATTGCGTCTTGGCTCCTCTTTTGTGTATTTATAGCTGTATCTTACCGAGTATGAGCCCGGCATAAGATTTTCGACAACATACTTTAGCTTAGCCGTGTCGGCAAGTTTTTTTATCTCTATCAGTGAGTCTTGAGCCACTGTTCGACTAAGACTTCTAATGGCAACATTGCGAATTGTGTCAAGCACCGTAACCTTTTTTTCATACTCTGAGGCAAGAGCAGATAGTTGCTCTTCTGCTTTTCTAAGTACGCTACCAAGCTGCGCACTCTTTCGACGAGAGAAGTTACCGATTGTATATCTGAAGTCGGCAGGGGTGTAGCCGTAGTGCTTTAACATCGGCTCATAAACCTCTATTGAGTCCAACGGCATGTGTTTAATACCTAAATATGCATTTGTGAGGTATGCATCGCGGAAAATCTCAGCAAGAGTATCATCGGGGATAACCTGCTTGCGGGAACACCCCGTAGCAAGGGTTAGCAGAGCAACTATTAAAAAAACCGTCTTTTTAATCATCGTTTAATCATCGTTTAATCATTGTTCTTGCTGCAATATGTGAGACAGTCCACGCTATTGCAACAAAGGTTATAAATATCATTATCAAATCCGCAGCCTGCAAATCTACCGGATAGCTATCAACGACAAATGCAGAGTTTGGCATGCGGATAAATCCAAACCACTCTTGCAGAAGTACCACAATAATACCCACTATAAGCCCAATAGTGCCTCCTATACCGGATATAAGTAGCCCCTCGCGGATAAATATGCCGCGGATAAACTCGCTGTCTGCGCCGATAGAGAGCAGTGTTGTTTGCTCATCACGCTTCTCGACAATAAGCATAATTACAGAGCCTATAATCGAGAGCGATGCTATTATAAGCACAAGCAGGGCAACAAAAAATACAGCCCACTTCTCATATCTCATAATTTGATAGAATAGAGCATTTTTTTCAGCTCTCGTCTCTATCTTTACACCATCCATATCAAGGGCAATAAGCCTCTTTTGTACTCTATTGATGTCGTCAGAGCAGTTTATCATAATCTTTTTTATGCTCCTCTCTCCAAAAAGATGCTCGGCTACTCTGAGTGGTATAATAGCGCATCCTTTGAGCTGCTGCGAGGATTTTATAATGCCTCCAATGTGTAATTGACAGCTACTTATGCCATGTACGGGTAGCAGTGAACCTACAGTAGCACCCTTTAGCGAGTATAACTTAACCCTTGATAGTGCGGTGGTATAAACTCCGAGCTTTTGCGCCACATCGCTCGTGATAATGGCATAGTCAATCTCTCCTAAGGTAAGATTATCGCTGCCTTTTACGATATTTTCAGCAATGGGCAAAACAGAAGA
The DNA here is from genome assembly GCA_017507075.1 of Alistipes sp. Classification (GTDB taxonomy): domain Bacteria; phylum Bacteroidota; class Bacteroidia; order Bacteroidales; family Rikenellaceae; genus Alistipes. The sequence continues at coordinate 2,832 of JAFWBN010000111.1, forward strand.
AAAACTACTGTCAACACCCTTTACACTCAGAGAACTCTCCCTATCTTTTGTCCGGGCTATAACCTCTCCTTCAATTACAAAACTTGCCGCACTGACCCCTTCGACACTTAAGATGCGGGATTTAAGAGAGTCTGTTGTATCAAAGTTGCCGGAAATCTCTATATCTGCATCACGCTCTGCATATAGCTCTTTTACTACACCCTCAAAACCGTTGAATACCGAGAGCAGTATAACCATTGCCGCTACCGGTATTGCAACAGATACAAGGCTCACCGCTGCGATAATATTTATTACCGAGTGGGATGAGCGCGAAATGAGGTATCTGAGAGCAAAGAGCCACTTCATAGCTGCTATTTTGCCAGAAGATTGTCAATATTCTCGATATACTCCAAAGAGTCGTCAATAAAGAACTGCAACTCAGGAATAGACTTTACCTGATTACGCATACGGTTGCCAAGTGCGCCTCTGATTGCTCTGTTTTGCTCCTCAAGGAAGGCGAGTGTACTCTGTGCCTTTTCAAAAGGAAATACGCTGACATATATCTTTGCGTATGCAAGGTCAACAGATACTCTGACGGTTGTAACGGTTACAAGAATACCTCGAAGTTGAAAAGAGAACTCTCTTTGGATAATCTCGGCAATATCTTTTTGAATCTGCTTTGAAATTTTTTGTTGTCTTGTTGTCTCCATTATAGTGCAAATTTTATAGTCTGTTTACTCTTTTTGTCCGGTTTATAAAACCAAGATGCAAAACCATCTTTGTTAAAACGCCAACCCACTCTCAGACTTATAGTCAAATTATCAAGTGGAGAGCGTAAAGGGGTGTACCAGAACGGATTTTCAGCCGGATAGTTCTTTTGGTCGAGTTTGTTGTCGTAGTATTTGTTTCTGTTGCGCAAAATATCGGAGTATCCGAAGTCGTAACGCGCCCTTACACCAATCTCCAACTGCTTTATAATAAAATCTATACCTCCACCTCCGGCAAGGCCAAAACCAAAGCGATTGTCTCTCTCTTGTCTCATCTGATACTTACCCTCAACAACATCCAAACCTTGTCCTGCAAGTGAACCAAAGGTATATGGCTCTCTGTTTTCAAAACTTGATGCAAAGTTGTATGAGAAGGTTACAGCCGCCTCAAGATATACTCTAAGGGTGTTTTTGAATAGATAGAAGTGTGGTTGCCAAACAATAGGCATCATTATCGTATTTACATTTCGGCGGTAATACTTATAATCCTTCTTGTCCTCGTATATGGATGCGTATGGAGCGTACGAAAATCCGCGTTGCATCCACTCCAAATCAACACCCACACCTCCTACAAATCGAGGAAGAGAGTAGTATCTCCACGACATACCCGCCTGCCATACACCCCAAATCGGGCGAGTCTCCTGTGCAGGATATAATCGTGAGGTAGCCATACCATAGCCTGTAGTTACAGCTACAACATGTTGTGCCTCAGCCTTTGGAGAGTAGAGGGCGAGTAAGAATATAACTGCTGCCGATATTTTTATCAATCTCTTCATAATAACACATCACACTACTTGTTAGAACAATCTGCCTGAGGAGCCTGAGCCACTACCCATCATGCCGCCAAGTCCGCCCATCATGCCGCCCATGCCGCCCATCATACCTCCCATGCCTCCCATGCCGGAGTTATTCTGGTTATTTTGCTTCTGATTTTCGACCTGCTTCTTCTGCCACTCCTCAAAGAGTTTCTTTAGGCGGGAAGACTCTTTATCCTCAAGCATCTTTACAAGATTCTCCATAGTCATAGGCTTGAAGACCTTGCTCATGTCGATACTCAGCTCAACATCCCAATTGGCTTTGGTAACAAAAAGATCTTCACCCTCCTCTCCGATAAACATCTCGGCACGCTCTGGTTGTAGTCTGTTTACCACATCTCCTGCATCCCATACTCCGTTACCGTTTGTATCCTCGATTACTCTGATGCGAATCTCACCAGGGGAGACATAGTTTATTGTATGCACACCACTCTGAACGCCTGACAACTCTTGCTGGGTCTTGCCTGAAGAGTCGGTCTGCTGGATGATATATCTCTTATCCCCTTCGCCCTTGACGCTAAGAACAATCTTGGCAAACTTCTCTGGGTCAAGAGTTGTGAAGTTGGTCGATGTCGAGTCATTTTTATACCCCATAACATCTGTTATAGCACCCTTTGGAATATAGAAACGATACTTTGTAGCCTTTTCCCACTTAGCCTTTACCGAGTATCTGCCAATATTGAGCGAATCGCGGACAAAGACCTTTTCAACCTCTGTTTCTGTAGGGTTTTTATCATCGCCTGTTATCTTATACAGCTTTACTTGCGTAGAGTCAAAGGCTACAGCAGGGAAATCAATAGTGATATCAAAACCCTTCTCAGGATTTATATCGCCCGAAGCTCCATTTTTGAGTTTGAAAGGATTTGGTTTCTCTTTAGGGGTATATTCTCTACCCTCCTCTTCAGCTTTTTTGCGCTCCTTCTCCTCCTTCTCTCGCTCTTTCTGCTCCTCTTTGGTCTCAATATATTTCCAAGCAACCTTTATAGGCTCAGAGGTCTTTACGAGCTGACGAATAGAGTCGTGGCGGTAGTATGTAATCTTACCTTTGATAGTATCCGGTAACTGCTCGGCATCCACATTGAGCCATTGGTTAAGGGTATCCTTGCCCTTTGTTCGAGGGTCGTAGATAATCTTATCTGCAGGTATAGAATCAAGCTCCAAAGAGTCGATTTGCGGATTTGCAGTGTTGAAATAGAGCGTTATCTGCTTCTGTCCAGGGCGTGTAGCCTCTACAAGACGCTGAGCCTTGAAGGCTTTGTCTGTAAACATGCGGAAATATAGCTGAGGCTCTGCCGATGGGTACATACGCAGTGAGTCAAACCATATTGAGAAAGGCTGCATCTGAGCAGGGTTGTATGCTGAGTCGATAATTCCTATAAGGTCTGTACCTGGCTCATACATCTGGTTGTCGTTCTTGTCGCCAAAGGCATAGATTCGGTACTTTACAGGCTTTAGATTTTGAGCTATAAATATTCCGTTGTTCTGCGCACGAGCAATAACATCAGGCTTGCGGTTGAATATCGTAGAGTCATAGTCTGGAGTGTCAGGTAGAGAGTCGGCAATAAAAAACCAGATAAATGTACGACTTACAGAGTCGGCTTTGTACGAGTCTGCCGTATATCCTGAACACATCATCGAGTCAATCTTGTCGCCCGTAGAGAATACATAACGCATCGCATTTAGCGGATTGCCTTCATTGTTGTCTCTTACCGCGCTACCCAAGTCAATTGCGTATGTAGTGTTCTCTTTGAGCGTATCGCGGATAGTTATCACAATACCCTTACCACGAGTTGTAACAAGCGGAGTCTTCTTCATGGCAGGAGAGGTAAACATCTCTTTGTTTTGGTCTTTTAACTGAACATACTCGTTAAATTCGATGTATATCTTCTTCTCCTTGAAATTTGTTGCAAAGTTTCCAGGCGTAATATTGGTAATAACAGGCGGCAGAGAGTCTTTTGGACCTCCTTCAGGGCTCATAATGCTTGCACAACGAGACAGAAAGGCTCCCGTAAAGAGGAGTGCTACTGCTGTTTTTAGTATCAGTGTGGAGTTTTTCATCGTCTAAAGTCTATTTTTGCGTACTATCCTGCTCTGTGGTCTGCTCGCTATCCGGAGTCTCTTCCGGAGTCTGTTCAGGTGCCGGAGGCATTATGTTCCATACTCCACCCTTTTTCTCAGTACCTTCAGTGTATGGAGTTGTCTTCCAAGGGTGCAAAAGCAGTGTCATATATGTCTGATGCAGGTTTACAACATTTAGATACTTGAACAGAGTTGCATACATCCTAACTTCAGGACAGACAACAACCACAAGTGCTGGAGATTGGTTAAGCATAAGGGATGTGTAGTTGCCTTTGTCGCCCTCTTTTGTGTATGGAATACCCTCCACATCGGGAATAGTCTTTTTGTTGACCCCCATAGAGTCTGTAACAACTTTGTTGAGAGCATCTTCATAACTTGCAACCATCCACTTATTGTTCTCTGTGTAGTAGGCGTATGCTATAACCTCTGATGCAGCAACATCATCAGCACCCGATTTTGGCTCTACGAGTGTCTTTATAATAAGTTCTGTGTCGGTTGTTGTCTTTTGAAAACAGCCCACACACAATATTACGGATAAAAATATGGCTGAAAAGTATCTCATTGTTCAATAATTTTTCTTACATAATCCCTCGCCTCACTAATCTCCAAACCCAAAGCTTCACACATCGGAACAAGCGCAAAATCTCTCTCTAAGAGCTTTGGATGGGGTATTTGCAGATGTGGTGTTACAGTTATAGTATCACCGTAGAGCAGTATGTCGAGATCTATAACCCTTGAGGCGTAGTTTTCGCCTCGTAAAACCTTCTCTTTATACTCGGCTCTGCGATTGCGACCCGTCTGCACCTCTATCTCAAGCAGTGACTCAAGCACCTCGGTTGCGCTTAACTCTGTATTGACCACATAGGCTCTATTTGTAAAGGCGTTGTTGCACTTAAAGCCCCACGGCTCTGTGGTGTGCCACCCTGAAACGGATACAACCTCTCCTATGCGGGCAGAAATCTCCTGCTCTGCCTTTTTTATGGCATCTTTTGTCGTGCTGCTGTTGCCACCTGCAAGGATTACGGTCTGTATCATTTGAGTCTCTTTATAAATTTACTTACGGCAAGGACAAAGTGTGTAAACACAATTCGCGGGTTGCCATTTTGGTTAATCTGTCGCATGGCACTCTCTATCTGGGAGAGAATCGGCTCTATATTTTCGCTTCCGATAAATGGTGCAAACTTCTTGCAAAATTCAGCCTCTTCACCCCAAAGATAGCTCGCCTCATTTGCTCCTGCATGTAGCATATACGCCTCACGCAATAGACGGCTGAAGTCTGAAAGCATGCCACGCTGACGCTCTCGTGAGAGTTGGGCAACCTCGTCGGCAAGATTCATCAGCTCAAGGTGCTTGTCGTTGTAGCTCAGACGCATCAAAGAGCAGAAGGCCTCAAAGTTCTCCTTTGAAATCTCGTCATCACTCTCTCCTAACAATCTTTTAAGCTCCAGCAAATCGCCACAAGCAAGGCGTGCGATATTCTGGGCTTTCAAATTGTCAGCCTGACTCTGAAGAGCTATAGGTAACAAATCCTCCATGGTAAGTCGTGGCACAGAGACCTCTTGCGTGCGAGAAATTATGGTCTTTAGCAACAGGTCAGCTCGCTCAGAGACAAGCAGAAACACGGTCTTATCCCACGGCTCTTCAAGAATTTTGAGAATACGGTTTGCCGCCTCCTCGTTCATTGTCTCAGGCAGCCAGATAATCATCGTCTTGTAATCGCTCTCAAAGCTCTTGAAACCTAAACGACGAATAATCTCCTCAGACTCCTTTGCCGAAATAACGCCCTTAAGTGTCTTGCCAAGGTTCAGGGTGTCAAACCACTGACGAGGCGAAAAATAACCACCCGTTTTTGCAAACATATCTCGCCATAGCTCCACAAACTCACGGGCTGTGCTTATTACAACCTCGCCACTCTTCTTGCCCTGCTTGTTTACAGGAAAGACAAAGTGTAGGTCGGGATGAGCAAGCTGCTCTATCTGACGGCAAGAGGGACACTCTCCGCAGCTATCTCCATCCTTTCTGTTACGACAGTGGATATACTGCGCATAAGCTACAGCAAGTGGAAGTGTTCCTGCTCCGCAAGCCCCTGTAAAGAGTTGCGCATGGCTTATACGACCACTCTCAACACTGCGTACAAGATACTCTTTAATCTGCTTTTGCCCTATAATATCCGCAAATCTCATCGTCTTATCATTGCTTTAACAAGTGCTACAACATCTATCTTCTCTCGCCTTACAGCATAGCAGAGATATACTGCAAGTATCAGAGTATTTACTATATACTTGATTGCTATCTGCTCTATAGCAATAGTCTCGGAGATAAAGAAGAGGACAATTGCCACAACAATATACTCTGCAATCCTCTTAAAGTTGTATGGAGTAGGGTAGTGTATGCGGTTTAGGGTGATACTTACCGTAACCATGACAACCTCTGCTATAAATCTGCTCCATGCCGCGCCATAATATCCCGCCTTTGGGATAATCAAAAATCCTGCACCTACACTTGCCACAAGCCCTGAAAGGGTAACCCATAGCGCATATCCGGTCTTCTCCTCCCTCTTGTACCAGAAGGAGAGGTTGAGCCACACTCCACTAAGTACATTTGCACCCAAAACAACAGGAAGAATATATATACCCTCTCTAAAGTCGCTACCTACGATAAGTGCAAAAATATCCCTATACAGTGCGATAACGAGGAATATTATCATCGAGGCGAGGATGTAATACTTCATTGCCGCAGCATTTGTCTGCTTAAACTCCTCTTTCTTGAAGTTGGCAAGGAAAAACGGCTCGGCAGCAAGTCGGTACATCTGCGTAAAAAGGGTCATTACAACGGCAATCTTTGTTATTGCTCCGTATATTCCCAATTGCGCCATTGCCCCCTCCGGAACAAGGTATTTTATCAGCTGTCGGTCTATAAACTCATTTGCAGTACCCGCTATAGAGGATATTAAAAGTGGCAGAGAGTAGGCAAACATTGCTCCGAGTAGTGCAAAATGAATCTTAGGCACTGCGCGCGCCGATACCACTACAGCCACTGTTGTAATAACACTCGCTGCTAAATTTGCCACAAATGCCCAACCAACGCCAAACTCACTATCAAAGAGACCTACAGCCCAGAAACCTACGGCAAAGCCAACCTGCATAATGATATTGGCAAGCTTGAAGGCTACAAATTTAGGAGCCTCACCCCTCTCTCTGAGCCTTGAGAAAGGTATGCAGCCTGCAACATCAAAAAGGACTATCGCAGCAACAATCACTACATATTCAGGGTGTACAGTATAAGCCTCGCCCATCAGCTCTGAACACTCAGTAGCAAAGAGTGTTACAATGCCGAAGAATATCGCAGCCGCAAGGGTTGTTATGCCCCACATTGTGGTAAATATACGCTTTTTAGCCGCAGCAATATCGCCACCTGCAGCTTCGGCCTTGGCTGTAAAGCGGAAAAATCCACTCTCCATGCCCAGCGTAAGCAGTACAAGAGCAAAAGGTATCAGCGCATAGACATCTGTGATTATGCCGTATGTCTCAACACCGAAAATACGGGTATAAAAAGGCGTGAGCAGATAACTCAAAAATCTGCCCAATATGGTGCTGATACCATATATCGCCGTCTGTTTTGCTAACTTCTCAAGCATCTTTTGCCCAGTGTCCCACTTGTGCGTACGCACGCGCATACGCCTGCAATCTGCAAAGATAGCAAATAAATTTCAAACAACTTCTAAATATTAACAAAAAAGCAGAGCTATACCCCGTATAGCCCTGCCTAATTGATTGTTTGTAGTATATACTTTTACATTTTCTACTCGTCATCGTCAAAAAATGCATCCTCATCGTAGAACATACCCTCCATAACAGCATCAATCTCTCGACGCTCCTTTTTTGTCGGACGACCTGTGCCGCGCTCACGGAATACAAAAATCGTCTCTCGTGGGATATTGAGTTTGTCAAGCTCACTCTGAGGAGTGATATTCTCACAATATAGTGCCACATTTTTTGCCGGCTGACGATTTGATACAAGGCCCGTAACTCTGTAAGAGTATGTTACCAAGTTGCGCCTAACTTCAATTTTATCGCCAATCTTTATCTCTCTTGATGGTTTGGCAAATGCTCCGCCAACCGTAACTCTGTTATTCTTAATGGCATCTGCCGCATCGCTGCGAGTCTTGAAGATGCGAACTGCCCAGAGGTATTTATCCAACCTAACTTCCATAGTATTATTCTGTTTTTATGCGGTTTGTGCCGCTATCTGTTCTCTGCAAACCATCTCCACAGTGGGGCTACATGCAGTGCTTGAGGCATCATATTGTTGTCAAGCAGGTAGCGCACCTCTTGGCGACTGAGAAGATGTACATCTATATCCTCTGTATCCTCTGTATTTTGCTCTGCAACTCTCTCTACGCCTATTGCAAGAAATGTGTATGAGATATTGTTGTGGTTTGTGGGGTTGGGGCATACTCTCATATACTCACTCCACTCTCCGCCACCGTATCCGCTCTCCTCTAACAGCTCTCTTTTTGCACTCTGCTCTGGAGTCTCATTTGGGTCGCAGACCCCTGCAACAAGTTCGTAGCTTGTTGTTCCCAATCCATGGCGATATTGGCTTATCATCACAAACTTACCATCTTTGGTTATGGCGATGACATTTATCCACTTTGGGAACTCAAATATATACCAATCGGGGACAACAACTCCGGAGGGGAGTTGTACGCTCTCCTTGCGGACTGTAAACCACGGTTTTTTGTCTAAATATTCGCTTGACAGCACCTGCCAAGGTCTATGTTCCGGATTTTTAATCATGCTCTATATGTTATTCATCTGTACCACTCATTGCCGCAATACCCTCAGGAGGCAGAAGTGTGCGGTCATTTACTTGTCGGCTGATACTCAGGATGATACCTAAAGCCGCAGCCGTGCATATCATAGATGTTCCTCCGTGAGATATAAGCGGCAGATTCTGTCCCGTCTCAAAAAAGAGGTGTGTAGATACCATAAAATGCAGCATAGCCTGAACGGTAACAAGCAGAGACATGCCTATAGCAAGCAGTCCTCCAAAAAGCCAACGACTACGGCGGAAAATACCTACTGCGCGGGCAAAAATCCATGTGTATAGAATTACCAACAGCATACCCATAATTATTCCATATTCTTCGACAAAGAAGGAGAATATATAGTCGCTCTCAGGGTGGGTAATTTTGGCTCTCATAACCGACTGTCCTGCGCCTACTCCGAATACTCCGCCGTCGTGTATGGCAATCATAGCCCGCTGAGCATCAGAGAGTTGCCAGACGGGTGTCTTCTCGGCTGTTGTTGTCCACGATGTAAAGAAACTCGATATTCGGCTACTTGCCGTATCGCCTCTACCGCCACCTGCAAGGGTATAGACTCCAAAAAATAACAGAATAATTCCGACAAATTTTGCAATTTCAAGCTTTTTTGCCCTTGCGATAAACATCATCACAACGCCTATGCCAAAGACAAGCATTGCCGAGGAGTTGTGAGCCTTCACAATCACGGCTGCTGATAGCACAATAGGCAACAGAATCTTCACAACACCATGCAACCAAATATTCTTCTGTTTTGCAGTCCTCCATGTCCGTGGGTTGAGAGATGGAATAAGTCTCTGTTTGCTTATTGTCTGTTGTGCCTCATCAAGAAGGCGTGCCAAAAAGAGTATCGTGGCAACTTTCAGCAACTCAGATGGCTGTACTGATACACCAAAGAAGTCATACCATCGAGCCACACTATTGGTCTGTTTCCCGAAAAAATATACGCCCACAGTGAGCAACAGACAGAAGATATAGACCCAGAAGGAGGCTTTATATAGCAGTTTTGCCCCCATCATATATGTTCCAAACAGAGTGATTATGGCAAGAGCCATCACAAAGAGGTGTTTGGTAAATATGGCATTTGTGCCTGTTCCCATATCTGCATATCCCATCTTTGCTACTGAGGAGTAAACCACCAGCGTTGATAGAATAAACAGCACAGTGATAATTACCCACAGCACCTTGTCGCCGCGCAGGATATTGACCTTTGAGAGTATCGAAGGCACACTTTGGCTCTTGTCGCTCTGTTGCATACTACTTCTTCAGATTATCGTTTACCCAACTCTTAAATAGTTCGCCTCTCTGGCAGTAGTTCTTAAACAGGTCGAAACTTGCACATGCCGGCGAGAGTAATACTGCATCTCCGCTCTTTGCGGCAGCTACAGCAGAGCGCATAGCCTCATCAAGTGAACAGGTAGAGATTATATTTGGAATAATGCCGGCAAAGTCGCGCTCTAACTTGTTGTTATCCAATCCCATACAAATAAGGGTGTGTACTTTGTCTTTTGCAAAATCAAATAGCGGAGAGTAGTCGTTTCCCTTATCTGTACCACCTGCAATCCACACTACAGGACGGGTCATAGACTGCAGGGCATACCATACAGAATCGACATTTGTTGCCTTTGAATCGTTGATATACAGCACACCATCAACTTCGGCAACGGGCTCAAGGCGATGCTCTACGGGTGAAAAATCATATATCGAAGTTGCGATTTGCTCAGGAGAAACTCCTGCCGCAAGAGCCGCAAGAGCTGCCGCCATAGCATCATAGGCATTATGCAGACCCTTTATCTGCATCTTTGTTGTGTCTATCTCAACACTCTTTTTACCTACTCGTGCTATAAAAGTGTTATCGCTCAAAAAGGCATCTCCGGCACCGCTTGCAACAGCAGCATGAGCCATAAATGGCAGTTGCCTGGAGGCAATATCTCGACGATAAACCTCTGCTGTAATTACGCTATCATCGGCAGAGTAGATAAAGCAGTCGCAACTCTTTTGGTTGCGGATTATTCGCATCTTTGAGTCGATATAGTTTTGGAAGGAGTAGTTGTAACGGTCAAGATGGTCGGGTGTGATATTCATCAGCACCGCAATATTTGCCTTAAAGTCAAACATGCCGTCAAGCTGAAAACTACTCAACTCAAGAACATACCAATCATAGTTGCCCGTTGCAGCACTATAGGCAAAAGACTCTCCAATATTGCCTCCGAGAGCTACATTGTAACCTGCATCGCTGAGAATTTTATAAATGAGCGATGTGGTGGTTGTTTTGCCGTTACTTCCCGTGATACATATAGTCTTAGAACCCTTTATGTATTTAGCGGTAAACTCCATTTCGGAGATTATAGGAATACCTATCTTTTTAGCTGCAACAACAATTGGTGCGCTATCCGGAATACCTGGAGATTTGATTATCGTTGTGGCATTAAGAATCTTATCTTCAGTGTGTCCTCCCTCCTCAAATTCTACACCCCACTCTTCAAGTCTATGGCGATAAATATCCGAGATTTTACCCATATCGGACAAAAAGACATCTTTGCCGGCCTTTTTAGCCAAAATGGCTGAGCCATAGCCACTTATACCACCTCCGAGAACTACTATTCTCTCTTTCATCGTTATCTGATTTTAAGGGTTACAAGACTTATAATTGCAAGCATTATGGAGATAATCACAAAACGCATTGTGATTTTACTCTCATGTATAGCCTTCTTTTGAAAATGGTGATGAATAGGGGACATAAGGAATACTCTACGACCCTCACCATACTTTTTCTTGGTATATTTGAAGTATCTGGTCTGGATAATTACAGACAGAGCCTCAACTACAAAGATACCGCACATTATAGGCAGAAGTAGCTCCTTTCTTATGCAGAGAGCAAATACCGCTATAATACCACCAATAGCCAGCGAACCTGTGTCGCCCATAAAAATCTGGGCAGGATATGAGTTGTACCACCGAAAACCTATCAAGGCTCCTATCAGAGTGAGCGCAAATACGACCAACTCTCCGCTATCAGGTATAAACATAATGTTGAGATAGTCTGCATAGACAATATGTCCCGAAAGATATGCTAAAACACCAAGCACAGCCACAATAGGTATCGAAACACCCGTCAGTAGTCCATCTATACCGTCAGTAAGGTTTGCTGCATTGGATACAGCCGTTACAATAAGAATTGCCATGACAATATAGAGCAACCAAGCCCATTTTTGATTGCCACCCGTCAGCCAACTATAGTCAAATTCGTTCTCTTTGAAGAACGGGATGGTTGTCTGAGTGGTTTTGCTGTTTGTGTTCTCCACGATAATCTTCTCAGATGTGATTATGTTGTTGCCGTTTTGAGCAACCTGCTCCTGCTGTACGGCAGTAGTTGTATGGTCGCGGACAACAACCTGGTCTGAGAAACACATAACAGTTCCCACAATAATTCCAAGACCTATCTGACCTACAATCTTGAATTTTCCTTTCAGACCATCCTTATTGTGGCGGAAAACCTTTATATAGTCGTCCAAAAAGCCGATAGCACCGCACCAGAGCGTAGAGACAATCATCAGCTGAATATATATATTGTCAAGGCGTGCAAATAGCAGTGTAGGCACAAGTACGGCAAGCAGAATAAGTATTCCACCCATTGTAGGAGTACCCTTTTTTGCCATCTGACCCTCCAAACCCAAATCGCGTATCTCTTCGCCAATCTGTAGGCGTTGCAGCTTGCGAATAATCGGCAATCCGATATATATAACCATCAGCAGTGCTACAATAAGTCCTACACCGGCTCTGAAAGATATATATTGAAACATGCCAGAACCCGGCAAATCATATACTTTGTCAAGATATTTGAATAGTGAATAAAACATACTGCTAATTATCTGTTAAATGTTGAAAACCAATATATTATACGCTCTTTGTCATTAAATGGAAGCTTCTCTGTTCCTATAATTTGATACTTCTCATGACCCTTACCTGCCACAACGATAATATCCTTTGGCTGGGCAAGCATTACAGCAGTTTTTATTGCCGTGTCGCGGTCTGAAATCTTCATGTAGTTGTCTGTAATACTTACACCTGTCTCCATATCCGATAAAATCTGCTCCGGATTCTCACTGCGAGGATTATCTGATGTAAATATCGCTCTGTCTGAGTATTTTACAGCTATTGCAGCCATCTCAGGTCGCTTACTTGTATCTCTCTCTCCGCCACATCCGCACACCACTGTTACAGCTCTTCTGTCTGAGTTTATCTCGGCAACACTCTTTAGAATATTCTCAAGAGCATCCGGAGTGTGTGCATAGTCAATTATGGCGACTGTGCCGTCTGCGGCATGTACCATATCAAAACGCCCATCTACAGGGTGTAGCATAGAGAGTGTGCGTAGCACCTCATCTCTATCAAGACCCAACTCTACGGCTGCGGCATATACCGTGAGCAGATTGTAGGCATTAAAACGGCCTAAAAAAGTAACCCACAAATCGGAGTTATCTATCCTGAGCAACATGCCTTGCGGTGTTGACTCTAAAATCTTGCATGTGTAATCTGCACATCGGCGCAGCGAGAGCCTTAGAGGTGTGGCTGCAGTATTTTGCAACATAACCTCTCCATTTCTGTCATCAATATTGACTATGGCAAAGCTACCCTTTGTCAAATTGTCAAAGAACAGTTTTTTTGCGCGGATATATTCAACAAAGGTCTTGTGATAATCCAAATGGTCGTGTGTAAGGTTGGTAAACAGCGCACCGTTAAACTCTATGCCGTGTATTCTGTTTTGTACTATGGCATGCGAAGAACACTCCATAAAACAATACTCACAGCCACTATCCACCATCTGCGAGAGCATAGCATTAAGGCGTATAGAGTCAGGTGTTGTGTGTGTTGACTCAATACTCTTAGTATCAATCTTATAGACAACCGTTGAGATAAGTCCTGCCTTATATCCCATAGCCATAACAAGGTCATATAGCAGGGTGGCGATTGTAGTTTTGCCATTTGTGCCTGTTACACCTACAACCTTTAGTTTTTTGCTCGGATAGTCATAGAAAGCAGCCGCCATTTGAGCCATCGCCTTCTCGGTATTATCAGTGATGATATATGTGCAGCTTTGTGTATGTAGCTTTTCGGGAACTCTCTCACAAACTACTGCAGAGGCCCCCTTTTCGATAGCACTCTCTATGTAGTTATGCCCATCTACAGTGCTACCCTTTACGGCAAAAAAACAACTGCCAGCACACACTGTGCGAGAGTCAAAAGTTAGGTTTGTAATCTCGGCAGAGGCACTGCCCTCTATACTCGTATATTCGACCTGTTTTATTAGTCTGTTAATTGTCATCTCTATTCAAGTTTTATCTCTATTTTCTCACCCTCTACAAGAGTCTCTCCAGCCCGTTTGCTCTGATAAACTACCTTTCCTGCGCCAGAGAACTTTACTTTAGCACCTCTGCTCTCAAGTAGGTATATTGCATCACTTAAGCCCATGCCGCAGACATCTGGAACATATTTAGACTCGTTTTGTATAGGTGTTATTGTAACACTGTTAAGTCCTGTATATGTATTGCCCCAACCTGTCGGGGAGTTGTATGTTGTTGCCATGTTAAATCTGCCTGCAACTTTGGCAATATTTTCGATACTGCCACCCTTGATATCTGTCGGTAGGTGTACACTCTCTCTACTTGCTTTGTTGAAGTATCGCTTTTCACGATTATGCAGGAACGAAGCGACACTCTTCTGTACAGGACCTGCCAAATCTGCTCCGAAAACCGAACCTGAGCCTTTGCGTTTATATACTGCCGTGATAAATGTATAACGAGGATTGTCTGCCGGTAAGTATGTAACCATAGAGCCTAAATGGAAACCATCGGCATACTTAGAGCCTTGTGCAATTGTTGCGGTACCGGTCTTAGCACCTACGCGGAAAGGTGTTTTATCCTCTCCAAAACTCTTTTTTGCAGTTCCTCTCAGAGCCACCTCCTCAAGATACTCTCTAAGCAGTGCCAAAGTCTGTTTTGAGCAGATGCTATCTTCAACAACCTTTACATCATACTTGGCAACAACCTTTTTACCTCGCTTTATGGCTGTTATAAGCCTTGGCGCAACCATTTTACCGTTGTTTGCTATGGCATTATAGAGTGTAAGCGTTTGCAGAGGGGTAATCTCAAGACCATATCCATAGGCAAGATTGCAGAGTGTCGGGCCATACCAATTATCACTCTTTGGAGTAGGCATGTGTGGCGATTTAAGAGAAAACTCCTCTAAAGCTACATGATGGTTAAGATGCAGACGACATAGAGCGTCATAGTACCTACTCTCATTGCCTGCATAATGGTCATGTACAGCCTTGGCAAAATAGACATTGGCAGACTCTGCAAAGGCTGTCTTAAGGTCGATTTTGCCACCTGTTTTTCTGCCTATGGCGTGCGAATCCTGAATAGTATTGTACTTGCCTACCTTGACCTTCTTGCCTAAACCTGAGTGATACTTCTTATTTGGCGACATGCCGGCATCCTCAAGCAGTATAAGTGCTGTGGCAAGTTTAAGTGTAGAGCCTGGCTCAAGGGGTGTGCCTATGGCGTGATTTGGACCCTCGACATACCCTCCTTGAGAGTTTCTTGAGAGGTTTACCATAGCAAGAATATCGCCCGTTTGACACTCCATAACCACAGTTGTACCCCAAATAGCATCCTGCTTTTTCAAAACATCACGCAGTGCGCGGTCTGCGATATCTTGAAGCTCCATGTCAAGCGTGGTAACAATATCGGCTCCGTTTATAGGCTCTACTTTGCGATGCTCTTTATCCTCAAACTCTGCATAGAAGTTTGGTGCCATATATTGTCTGTACTCATAGCCGTTTTTACCCGCCAAAGTATCGCGGTAGGCGTACTCTATACCATAAGGATTCTTTACATCCGTGCGACCTATTGTGCGCAGTGCAAGATTGCCATGTGGATAGACTCGTGAGTCATGAAATTCTGTAAGATATACTCGACCCATGGACTCGTTGAGAATAGGAAAACGCCTAAGTGTCTCCCACTCATTTCCATCTATATCTCTGAATAGCTTGGTGTATGTATGGTGTCGCTCTATGGCATATTTAGGCACTAAAGAGTCGCAATTTTCTATGCCAAGCAGCTCTTCGATAAAACCTTTTGAGTAGCGAACAGTGTCATAACCAACTAAGTGGCGGACTATTGCCGTGTCGCGTCCTCTTTTCATGTTACGCAGATACCATTTTGCGGGTTGCGTACCAAAATATGAACTGAGCAATTTGCTCAGTGAGTCAGCCTGCTCGTTAAACTTTTCGGTATTGTCAAAACCTTGACTTGCAAAGTCGAAAAATACTCTGCGCTGTAAAATAGATGTTGCAAGAGGGGTAAGGTCGCGTGAGAGAATCTCTCCTCTTGTGGCGTAGAGCGTGCGTTTGGAGATAAGAGAACGATGTACAGCCTCAGAGTTTTTCTGAGTCTGAGTGTCGAAGAATTGAATATACACAAGGCGCATAAAGATAGCACCCACGACTAAAATGATTAGAATATGCACAATCAATAGTCGTGAGAGAATCTCCTCTTGCCACTTTTTCTTCAGTTCATCCATTATTTCTTATCAATAATAGTTACAGGCTCTATGGCATCGTAAAGCTCTATACCTCTCTGCTCAAGGGCGTTTACGATAGCCGAGTGTGTTGTCGCTTTTATCCTCTGCTCCTGCATGCGAACAGCCTTCTCATGCAGCAGCGTAACCTCCGCCTCCAACTGATTAACCTTAATCTGCTGGTGCAAAGAGGAGAAGAGGGTGATGATACTTACCAAGAAGAGCAGAGCCAAATAGAAAAGATAGTCATATCCTTTCGACATGGTTTGGTTGACAATAATCTCACCTGTAAACAGCGACTGAATAACCTCTTTGGTGCTACTCATAAACCTCTTTAGTTTAGAGGGAACACGAATAACAACTTCGGTCATATCCTGCTCTGGAGTATCAACATTTTGTTGCTCTGTATCTTGGTATTTATCCATAATTATAACTTCTCTGCGGCTCTCATTTTTGCTGAGCGGGAGCGTGGATTGCGACTCTCCTCTTCAGCTGTTGGTGTTACGGCTTTACGGGTTATAACACTCCACGGAGTAGAGATATTGCCGTAAAAATCCTTCTCTATTTTACCCTCTGTATTACCACTACGGATAAAATTCTTAACAATCCTATCCTCTAAAGAGTGGTAAGATATAACTACAAGTCTACCCCCTGGTTTTAGCACCTTTAGACTCTGCTCTAAGGCCATTTTGAGAGCCTCCATCTCCCCGTTGACCTCAATTCTCAGTGCCTGAAAAAGTTTTGTCAAAAACTTGGACTCATCTTTTTTCGGAGTACATGGTGCCACAGCACTTACAAGCTCGGCAGTGGTTGTAATTGGTTTTACAGCCCTTGCGCGCGCTATACATGAGGCAATTTTCCAAGTTGTATCAAGCTCTCCATACTGCGATAGTATTGCCGAGAGTTCCTCCTCTGTGCGGTTATTGACAACATCTGCAGCCGTCTCTCCTCCGCGTTGATTCATGCGCATATCGAGTGGTGCTGAGCCTCTAAAAGAGAAACCTCTTGGCAGCGCGTCAAAGTGGTGAGAAGAGACGCCCAAATCGGCGAGTATTCCATCAACTTCTCTGACACCTCTCAACCTGAGTGCCGAGCGCAGAAAGCGAAAGTTGCTCTCCACATAGTTAAAACGACTATCCTCTGGCGCATTGGCTATAGTATCTGAGTCTTGGTCAAAGCTGTAAAGGCATCCGTTGTCTCCTAAACACTCAAGAATACGACGCGAGTGCCCACCACCTCCAAAAGTAAGGTCGGCATATACTCCGTAGGGCTTGATATTGAGTAACTCAATTGCCTCATTGAGCAGAACGGGGGTATGATAGCTACTCTCCATTACTCTTTGCGCATAATAACTCTTACAGTTTGACCATCTATCTGCTTTACAATATTTCGCTCAGAGAAGGTGTATGATTTAAGAGCCTCCTCAGTATGATTACGAATTGTAAGCAACTCCACATTGTCATTTATGGCTGTATCAAAACCCTCTGCCTGCAATGCATCTGCCGCCTCTTTAAGTCTCCAACTCTGCTCGGTGCAGAGGTTAAGAGCTACAGCCGAGTTGTGTATCAGATTGGTCTTAATTCGGAAACGCTCCAGGATAGAGAAGACAATCGGAAACTTCTCCTCAAGGACAAACGACAAATCCCTTGAGCGCAGAGTAAGCAGGCTTTGATTGCCCTTAAGGATTATTATCGGCAGCTTGACATCCTCTGCCGTGCCATCTATCTTTGTACCTGAAGCCTCTTTGTTGCCAAAAGGACGAACATAGAGAGGAATAGACTTATTTTGTAGTGGCTTTATGGTCTTTGGATGGATAATCTGCGCACCACTATATGCAAGCTCAATGGTATCTACATAGTTTAGAGCATCAATCTTTTGTGCATCAGGGAACCTCTTTGGGTCAGCATTAAGAATACCGTCAACATCCTTCCATACGGTCATAGACTCTGCATCAAGAATATGTGCTACAACGGCAGCCGAATAGTCAGAACCCTCTCTGCCGAGAGTCGTTGTACTGCCATCTGCCGCAGAGCCGATAAATCCCTGTCCGACAAATACTCTCTCAGCCGAACCTGCAACCTTACGACGCAGTAGTGGTGAAGACTCCTCAATAAGCACATTTGCATCCTTATGTCGGAATTGAGTAACAAAACAGCGACGCATATCTACCCAACGGTTTGCAATGCCCACAGAGCGTAGCCACTCAGAGATAATTGTCGTAGAGATAAGCTCTCCGAAAGCTACAGTGCGGTCATATCGCTCCTCTGCTCGTGAAGCATCATAAGGAACGGTTGTAACAAAGCGTCGCAACTCGTCTATCAAAGACTCTACAGAGCCAAGATGGTACTCTGTACCGAAAAGCTCGTCAATAATCTGCTGATGATATGCTGCAATGCTGTCGATTGTCTGCTCGGCACTCTTTAGCTCGCCTGTACGATAGGCGTCAAATACCGTCTCAAGGGCATTTGTAGTCTTGCCCATAGCAGAGACGATGATAAATAGCTCACTCTCGCCCTCTATGATATGCTTTAGGTTGCGTACTCCGTCGGCATTTCTTACCGAGGCTCCTCCAAATTTATATACTTTCATTGTCTGTATTTCGTGTTTGTGTTTTCAAAGATAAATGCGTAGGTATCT
This sequence comes from Alistipes sp., assembly GCA_017507075.1. Classification (GTDB taxonomy): domain Bacteria; phylum Bacteroidota; class Bacteroidia; order Bacteroidales; family Rikenellaceae; genus Alistipes. Next base: position 21,515 of record JAFWBN010000111.1, read on the forward strand.
GCCGCCTCCTCAATGCGTTTTGCTGTCGGCTTTCCAGCTCCATGACCTGCATTGGTGTCAATACGGATAAGTACAGGAGCCTTGCCGCTATGGCAGTGCTGAAGTGTTGCTGCAAATTTGAACGAGTGTGCCGGCACTACTCTGTCGTCGTGGTCGGCAGTGGTTACAAGTGTTGCAGGATATGATACACCCTCTTTTAGATTGTGCAGAGGCGAGTATTTGTAGATATACTCAAACTGCTCTTTATTATCAGAACTTCCATACTCTACAACCCATCCGTGTCCGATTGTAAAGAGGTGGTAGCGCAGCATATCCATTACACCTACAGCCGGTAGAGCTACAGCATACAAATCGGGACGCTGAGTCATGCAAGCACCTACAAGCAGACCGCCGTTTGAACCACCGGCAATGGCGAGCTTTTCTGATGAGGTATAACCATGGGCGATAAGGTACTCTGCGGCAGCAATAAAGTCGTCAAATACATTTTGTTTGTTCTCAAGCATACCCTCTTTATGCCACCTCTCTCCGTACTCGGAGCCACCCCTGAGGTTTACCACACAATAGACGCCACCCTGCTCCATAAACATTGCGGCAGAGGTGTTGAAAGATGGTGTGAGATTTATCTGAAAACCTCCGTAGCCGTATAGGTAGCAAGGATTTTTACCGTCAAGTTTCAACCCCTTCTTGTGTGATACAAACATTGGCACTTTAGTTCCATCTTTACTTGTAAAGAAAATCTGCGATGTAGTGTATTGTGAGCAGTCAAACTTAATCTCCGAAGCGTGATAGAGCGTCGATACTCCGCTATCAAGGTCGTAGTGGTATATTGTACCTGGCGTGGTGTAGTTTGTAACAGCATAGTAGGTGTGGTTATCCTCCTTCTCACTATCAAAACCGCCAACACTACCTATTGCAGGCAGGCTAACCTCTCTTACAAACTCGCCTGTTCGGGTGTATTGCAGAATTTTACTCTGTGCATCTATAAGATAGTGAGCAAAGAGGTATTTTCCTGCGGTGCTTACACCCTCAAGCAGATTTTCTGTTTCAGGAATAAGGTCTTTGCACTCTCTTGTGTTGAGATTTACAGATAGCAGACGATAATTTGGAGCATCATTGTTGGTAAGCACAAGTGCAATATCGTCGTAACAGTCAAGAATATAGTAGTCATACTCAAAACCCTCAAAGAGAGTTCTGAACCTCTTTTCGCCCTTACGCTTGTAGAGCAACTCTGAGCCTGATGTGCCGGCAGAGCCTGTGATAAAGACCCAACGACCATCTTCACTCTCTCCTCCGCCAAAGTAGTGCAGAGGGTTTGATGGGTCGGCATAGATTAGAGTATCTTCGCTCTGCGATGTACCTATACGGTGATAATAGACCTTCTGATTGGTGTTTTGTGCAGAGTAGAGAGCCTCGCCCTGCTTTGGAGCATCGTATGCGCTGTAATAAAAACCCTTGCCATCGGTGGTCCAATCAACACCAGAAAATTTTACCCACTTTATATGGTCTTTGAGTAGGGTTTTTGTCTTAGTGTCCATCACAAAAATCTCTACCCAATCACTACCTGCTGTGGCAAGAGAGTAGGCAAACAGAGAACCATCTTTTGTAAATGCGCCGGAGTGTAGCGCTACAGTTCCATCCTCAGAGAGTGTATTTGGGTCAAAAAATACCTCCTCTTCTCCGTCAAGGGTGCGCTTACGATAGAATACGCTCTGATTTTGCAATCCACTGTTGCGGGAGAGGTAGTACCAATCGCCACGCTTTGTAGGTGCGCTCTGAGTAGGGTAGTTCCAAATCTCCTCAAGGCGGGATTTTATCTTTTCGCGTGCAGGAAGGGAGCGCAGATAGTCAAAAGTTATCTTATTCTGCTCCTCTACCCATTTTGCTGTGCGCTCTGAATTGTCATCCTCCAGCCAACGATATGGGTCGGCAACCTCTACACCGAAGTAGTTATCTACAACCTCTTCGCGCTCTGTAGTTGGGTATTCAATACTCTTTGTAAACATACTTTTCAAAACTCTGCCGCAACCATATCCTGCAAGATAGCAAACTGCTATCAGGATAAAGATGGTTACGATGCTTTTTAATACTTTTGTCATACAGATATATATAATAATCGCACAAAGATACAAAAACTCTCGGCAACACATATATTAAATGGCAACTTTTTTGTACCTTTGGAAAAATTTTCAAAGAGTATGAAAGATTTACAGAGAATTATAGAGGCAGCATGGGATAATCGTGCGTTGCTTGAACAGGACTCAACCCGTGAGGCTATTCGTAGCGTGGTTGCAGCTGTAGATAGAGGAGAGTTGCGTTGTGCAGAGCCTATTGACCTTGAAAATAGCCTTTGGCAGGTAAATGAGTGGGTGAAAAAGGCAATAATCCTATACTTCCCAATTCAGAAGATGAGAACAATGCGTGCAGGCGAACTTGAGTGGTACGATAAGATGGAGCTTAAGCGAGATTTTCATAATCTCGGTGTGAGAGTCGTTCCTCACGGAATTGCTCGTTATGGAGCATATATCGCTCCTGGTGCAGTTATGATGCCATCTTATGTCAATATCGGTGCTTATGTGGATAGCGGAACAATGGTTGACACTTGGGCGACAGTGGGCTCATGCGCACAGATTGGTAAAAATGTCCACTTGAGCGGTGGCGTGGGTGTTGGCGGCGTGCTGGAGCCTGTGCAGGCTGCACCTGTGATTATTGAGGATAACTGTTTTATCGGCTCAAGAGCAATTGTTGTTGAGGGTGCGCATATCTGCAAAGAGGCGGTACTCGGCTCAAATGTGGTAATTACCGGTTCTACACATATTATTGATGTAACGGGCAGTGAGCCAAAGACTTATAAGGGTTATGTTCCGGCTCGCTCAATAGTTATACCTGGTACCTATCCAAAGCAGTTCCCGGCTGGTACTTACAATGTCTCTTGCGCACTTATTATCGGTCAGCGTAAGGAGTCAACAGATAAAAAGACAACACTTAACGATGCTTTGCGCGATTTTGGCGTGAGTGTATAGAAGTTGTTTGAAATATATTTACTTCATTTTTTTTGAACTCTTTACGGCTCTTTTTGCCTCTAATTATCGTTACATAGTGCCGCGCTATGCTCCTCGAATTAGAGACAAAATAGCCACAAAAGCCATGCGAAATAATTTGCAAACATATTTCAAATAACTTCTTACCCAATGATTTATCATTTAGATACCGTTTCGTCAACCAATGATGTTGCTCGCGATTCAAAATATCGCGATGGGGATATTGTTTGGGCAGATTTTCAGACAGCAGGAAGGGGACAAAGAGGACATATTTGGCAGAGCGATGAGGGTAAAAATCTTACATTTTCAGTTGTTCTTGAGCCAAAGTTTTTAACGGTTCCAAAACAGTTTCTACTGCTTGAAACTGTTGCTCTTTCTCTTGCTGATTTCTTTGAAAAACAGGGTGTTACGGTTGCTGTCAAGTGGACAAACGATATTTATGTCGGCGATAAAAAGGCTGTCGGAATATTGATAGAACACTCACTTTGTGGAGCAAATCTTGCCCGTACAATTGTCGGGATAGGCATAAATGTCAATCAGCGTATCTTTCCTTCCGATATTCCAAATCCTGTATCGCTCTCACTGCTTACAGGTAAAGAGTATAACTTAAGAGAGCTGTTAGAGGAGTATGAAGAGTGCCTTGCCTTGCGTTACAATCAACTGAAAAATGGCGAGTGGGATATTTTGGAGCGGGATTATTGTAATCGCCTCTACAGAAAAGACTCTCCACATCTGTTTGCATATCCGGATGGTACTCGTTTTATCGGAACTATAAGAGGTGTAAAACCTGCCGGAGAGCTTATTGTGGAACAAGAAAATGGAGAGGTAAAAGAGTTTCTTTTCAAGGAGATAGAGTTTGTTATATAGCCTTTACAGCAAGCGTGTGTTATGTAATGCGCGCAGCTTGGTATCCCAAACTCCCAAACTCTTTATCTCACAGCCGAACTGCGCGCTACATACAGAAACAAAACTATCCTCAAGATGTGTATGTCAAGATTTGCATCTGTTTTAACCTTTCTCTAAGCAATACCTCTCATTGCTAATCTATTCTTCTTTTGCAAAGTTAAGAGTCTGACATAAAATAGGGAAAAAGATGTGTCTTGTGATTAAAAATAGTGATATTTTGTTGTTTTTGTGGACTAAATTGGGATAATTGGGACAAAATTCGTACATTTGTGTATTCGTCCCACATTAAAAATAGAGATGTATGTTGCAACTTCCGTCTGTTTTCCATACTAAATCGGCACAATTTATACATGTTGTAGCCATGCCGTTGGTCTTCTTTGCCTTTATGGTAATATATCGTCCGTTCCATATCGAAGAGCGATTGATGATAGGAAATTTGCCTTTTGGAGTACATTTGACGCTGATGGCATGCGTTGTCTTTGGAACAATGATAATTATGCGCAGCATATACTATCTGATACGCTATAGAGTTGATAAAATATCCTACTTCTTTTGGTCTATTTTAGAGATGGTTGTTACAGCCTTTTTTGTTGCGCTGTATGCATGGCTGATGGATGGTGCGGATGAGCCATATTTTCTTGTTCTCTCGCGTGCGTTGGCGTGGGTGCTGCCGGTGCTTATATACCCTTATGTCATCATTACACTTTCGCTGTTTTTGGTTTCGCAGTATAGGCAGAATCAGATAGATGAGAAACAGGAGACTAAAATCAGGTTTTATGATGAGCGCAAAAATCTGAAATTGGTGGTTGTAGCCTCCTCCGTATTATATATTGCAGCAGAGGAGAACTATATCAGAATTTGCTATCTCGATGGACAGCAACTAAGTGAGTATATGTTGCGTAGGTCGATGAAATCAATCGAGGAGCTATGTGCGAAATATGGTTTATTGCGCTGTCATCGCTCCTACTATGTAAATCCGATACATATTAAAGCATTACGCAAGGAAAAAGAGGGTGTAATTGCAGCAGAGTTAGATGTTGAGCCTACAAAGGATATTCCTGTAACCAAGCGTTATTATGAGATAATCTCTGACCATATATAACTTGGCTGCAGAGTGCGTGAGTGGTTAAATGTTTGTTTTGTAGATTAAAAAAAGAGAACGATTGTTGTTGTTCTTTGAAAAAAATGTTATATTTGTACGATAATAGTGCAAATACCTAAAAAACTATATAATTATGGCTAATATTCCTGTAGAATTAAAGTATTCAAACAACCATGAGTGGTGTCGTGTTGAGGGCGAGTATGCTTATGTAGGCATTACCGATTTTGCTCAGAGCGAGCTTGGTGATATAGTATTTGTTGACATCCCAACAGAGGGTGAGACTCTTGCTGCAGGTGATGTTTTTGGTACTATTGAGGCTGTAAAGACTGTTTCAGATGCCTTCCTTCCTGTATCAGGTGTTATAGAGGAGGTTAATCCTGCAATTGATGCAGACCCTGCCCTTGTAAACAGCGATCCGTATGGCGAGGGTTGGATGATTAAGGTTAAAATGAGTGATGCAGCAGAGGTTGACTCACTCCTTACAGCTGAGCAGTATTCAGCACTTATTGCAAAATAGTTTCTATCTTAAATAACACAAAATTATGTCAAAAGTTACAGTTATCGGTGCAGGTGCAGTAGGTGCAACTTGCGCAAATGTTTTGGCTTGCCGCGGTGTTGCAAGCGAGGTTGTCCTTGTAGATATTAAGGACGGTTTGTCAGAGGGTAAGATGCTTGATATGTTCCAGGCAGCAGCTACTCAGGGTTACAAGACTAAGCTCATAGGTGTTACTGCTACAGATGCAGAGGGCTACAAGCCAACAGCAAACTCTGATGTAATCGTTGTAACCTCAGGTATCCCTCGTAAGCCAGGTATGACTCGTGAGGAGCTTATTGGTATCAACGCAGGTATCGTTAAGGGTGTCGTAGGTAACGCACTTAAGTGGTCTCCAAAGGCTATCGTTGTTGTTATCTCTAACCCTATGGATACAATGACATATCTTGCACTTAAGGCTACAGGTCTTAAGAAGAACCGTATTATCGGTATGGGTGGTGCTCTTGACTCTTCTCGTTTCCGCTGCTATCTGTCAAAGGCTACCGGCGTAGGTATCCAGGATATTGACGGTATGGTTATCGGTGGCCACGGTGATACTACTATGGTACCTCTTACTTCAAAGGCTACTATCAAGGGTGTTCCTGCATCTCAGTTCCTCTCAAAGAAGAAGCTTGAGCAGGTTGCTGCTGATACTATGGTTGGTGGTGCTACTCTTACAGGCCTTCTTGGTACTTCTGCATGGTATGCTCCAGGTTCTGCTGGTGCTTATGTTGTTGACGCTATTATCAACGACACTAAGGCGATTGTTCCATGCTCTGTACTCCTTGAGGGTGAGTATGGTCAGGAGGATATCTGCCTCGGCGTGCCTGTTGTTCTTGGCAAGAAGGGTATCGAGAAGATCGTTAAGGTTGACCTTACAAAGGAGGAGAAGGCTAAGTTCGACGCTGCAGCAGAGGCTGTTCGTAAGGTTAATGGAGCTCTCTACGAGATCGGCGCTTTGTAAATTTCATTTTAAGTGGAATTTACTTCCGCTAACAAAAAAGTCCCACCAATGGCTGTACGCTACTGTACTATCCATCGGTGGGATTTTTTTGCCGAGCGTTGGCTCGCCTTTGGCGACCCTTCCCCACTGCGCCTCGGCTTAATCGCGGCGTTGTAACATCCTACTTAAAATGAAATTTATGGCGAGAGACTTGCCAAAACTCCGATTTGTGGAACTTTTATTCCACAATAATTCCGCCGCCAAGGACAACATTATCACGATAGAAGGCGGCAGCTTGTCCTGGAGCAACGGCTGTAAGTGGCTCGAAAAGAGCAACTTGCAAGGTGTTGTCTGGTAGCAGTGTTACTCTGCAGCGATTGACTTGTTTGCGATAACGGATTTTTACGATAACATCGTCTCTATCAAATAGCTGGGCAGAATTTGTGATATTCCAATCCTTTAACCGAAACTTTGTGCGTTCTAATGATTTTAAGTCGCCAAGTACCACCTTATTCTCTGCCGGAATAATCTCTTTTACATATACCGCCTGATTAAGGTCAATGCCTAAACCACGCCTTTGACCAATGGTATAAAAAGGGTATCCTTCGTGCATGGCAACAAAATGCCCATCCGTGTCATAAAATTTACCCCTCTGTATAGCCTCTGCAGGGAGATTGTTTAGTAGAAATGTGCGATAATCCATTGGACAAAAACAGACACCGAGGCTATCTTTCTTATAGGCAGCCTTTAGAAATCCACGCTCTTTGGCAATTTTGCGTACGCACTCTTTGGTAAGTCTCCCTAAGGGCAGTAGCATCCTCTCCAATATATTCTGTGGTAATCCCCAGAGGAAGAAAGATTGGTCCTTATCATCATCTTCTCCTGTAGTGATATGCCAAAGATTGTCTATGTATTGTCTTTGTACATAGTGTCCTGTAGCGATGTGGTAAATTCCCATACTATCTGCTACTTGACAGAGCAGTGGCCACTTGAGGTAGTTGTTGCAAAGGGTACAAGGCACAGGGGTATGGCCATCCATATATTCGCGGATGAAATAGTCTATAATGGTGGTCTTAAAGAGCTCTCTTTGGTCAGATACGATATGAGGAATACCAAGACGACTACACAAATCACGGGCGTCATCTATATACTCTGTGCATCCCTCCTTTTCATAGAAGCGGAAGGTTATGCCTGTAACCTTGTATCCCGCATCCTGTAAAAGTAGGGCAGCGACAGAGCTGTCTGTACCTCCACTCATTCCCAATAAAACTCTCTTATTTGGTTTCATGCTACAAATATAGCGACAATAAATGAAAATCTCGTGCATACTACACTCCCTCTTGGCTCGAAAATTGAGATTGTCTTACCGTTTTTATCTGTAATACATCTGTATATGAACTCTGAGGTTGAGGTTATAAAGGCTCACATAGCACTAATTGGTTGTAATATGGTTTGGGCGTGTGATTACCCCTTTTATAATCTGCTTTTGGGTCGTTATATAGAGCCTTTGGCGATGGTTACAGCTTCGCTCATAGCAACAGCTTTGCTTTCATTGCTCCCGCTACTTTGGGAAAAGCCACAAAAAGTTGAGCGTAAAGATTTTCTACTGCTTATCTGTGCGGCACTGCTTATGGGCGTTGCCAGAAAGCTGCTTATGATGTTTGGTCTATCAAAGACCTCTCCTATAGATGGAGCTATTATTGCTACAGTCTCACCACTTATGGTACTTGTAATCTCGATTATTATGGGATTGGAGAGATTGTCTTTAAGGCGCATTGTAGGACTTTTACTTGGTATGGCGGGTGCTATTGCGGTAGTGCTTACAAGTGGTAATCCGTCGCATATAAAGTCGCAGGCGGCGGGTAATATAATGATATTCTGTAGTGCTTGTGTAACGGCTCTCTACATAACCTCGTTCAAACGCCTTGTGGCAAAGTATAGGATAACTACGCTGCTGAGGATAATCTATTGCACCTCTGCTGTTGCAATATTGCCGTTTGGAATCAAACCTATGCTTGCTACAAATTTGGCGGCAATGGATACCCATTTGATACTTGCAGCACTATTTGTTGTCTTTGTGCCTACCTATCTGCCAAATCTGTTACTAAACTATTCGTTGAAGATTGTGCAACCGACAGTGTCGAGCATCTATACCTATATCCAACCTGTCCTTGCTGTAGCCCTATCTGTAGCTATGGGTCTGGATAGCCTGCATGCCGATACTCTGCTCTTTGCAACTATATTGTTTGCTGGCGTATGGATTGTAGTATCATCATACCAAAAGCAGAGTACCAATAGTTAATACTCTGCTATACCTATATATTTATATACTCGCTTATTGCCTCTACATACTCTTTGAACGCCTCTCTGCCCTTGTCTGTTATTCGGCAGAGCGTACGCGGCTTGCGCCCTACAAAACTCTTCTCTACCTCTATATACCCTGCCGTTGATAGCTTGTCTATCTGAACACTCAGATTGCCTGCCGTGGCTGCTGTCTGCTTGCGCAGAAAGACAAAATCTGCATCTTCAACACCTATAAGTATAGATATTATAGCCAACCTGAGTTCGGAGTGTAGTAATGGGTCTAACGGCTTGAGCATAATTATCTTTTTGTCTGTCTGTAGTACATAATATGTCCAGGGATGACCATCATCACAAGGAATATCACTGCAAAGATAATAATATCGCTGTAAATAATCCACTCCTCACAGCAACAAGCATCATGAACTTCCATATTTTTTACCAAAATGTGCTTGATAGGGAAGATGAGCGACAGAACCATCGCAACCACTCCGCAAATAGTAAGATTGCGATGACGGCAAATAGCTCCTGTAATTATCGTACCCATACCCATCAGAAGTACAATCATATAGAACATAGATACATTGTAGGCAACTGCCGCTATAAGAGCAAAAAGAGAAGATGCTCCAAATACAGCCCATACAGCACCTATGCTACGGTCAAGATAGGACTTTGGCTGCATCTGTTCCATCTTTGAGAGGAAAAGTGTTAGACATCCTCCGATTATTGGTATTAACCACCAGCCCCAAATAAATAGAGGATTAAGACCAAGTATCATCACAAAATACTCAAAAATTGAGATAATAATAGTGGTATAACCCCATACAAGAAAGTATTTGCCACTGTTACTCTCTATCTGCGCAGATGTATCCGATATCATCTGCGAGATAATCTCTAAAGATTTCTGCTTGTCCATAACTGTTGTTTTTATTGATTTGATACTACAAATATAAACAAGTTTATTTTATAAACCAAATTAAAATAAAAAAATATGGATGACTGAGTAATTAGCCATCCATATTTTTTGAAGAAGTTGAATAAAAAGGGATATTTTTAGCTTTTCGAGCGTAACGACAAAAGAGCCTTTTTATTGAGCTTCAAATTTATTTCTGAGCAGGGGTC
>JAFWBN010000112.1 GCA_017507075.1 Alistipes sp.
GCATAGTTAAAATAAAAATTTTTAAGAAATTGTACTTAAAATGAGATATTTGCGAAAAATTATACCTATATTTGCAACTTGAATAGTTGTTGTTTGCCGTAAATAGTGGCAAATTTGTAGGAATAGTGCTAATAATAATGTTAAAATATAGATAATTATGCGTTTTGTAAAAGTTGCTTTATTGAGTATTGCTGCTCTTTGTATCTCTTCCTCTGCAGTAGCGCAGCTTCCGGCAGTGAAACTTGAGAACCGTAAGGGCGAGACAGTTGTTACCTCTTCGCTTGTGGATGGTAAGACTCCAATGATTATCTCTTTCTGGGCTGTAACTTGCAAGCCTTGTATCAGAGAACTTGACGCTATTAACGATGCAATGCCTGATTGGTTGGATGAGGCCTCTTTCCGTGTTGTGGCAATCTCGACAGATGATAGCCGTTTTTCTGCTCAGGCTCGTGCATGGGTAGAGGGTCATGGATGGAACGATTTTACAGTTTTGTTCGATAAGAATCAGGAGTTTATGCGTGCTATGAATGTCTCATACACTCCGCAGGTTTTTGTTGTTGATAAAAATGGAAAGATTGTCTATTCACACACAGGCTACACCCCTGGTTCAGAGCAAGAGTTGATTGACAAAATCAAATCTCTTAAGTAGTTATTCTGTATTTAAGTATGAAGAAACTTTCAATTTTATTCACATTTTTGTCTGTCGCTTTAGTGGCTTATGCAGAAGGGGCAGATGGTAAAGAGCGTGATAAGGGTCGGCTGACGGGTAGTTTTGAGACTAACTCGATTTACTATGTTCAGGATAATAGAACTGTTGCGGTTGTTCCGGATGATAATTTTGGCTCGAATAACTATTTGAAGTTGGATTATTATCGCGGTAAGTTCTCGGCTGGTGTTCAGTTGGAGGGCTATCTGCCTGTGCTTCAGGGTTATCCTACAAATCTATCAAAAGCAGCTCTGACAAACTATTATGCAATGTGGACAGACGAGAGTTTCTCGGTTACCGCAGGAACTTTTTTTGAGCAGTTTGGTAGCGGATTGCTCTTCCGTGCATACGAAGATAGAACTTTGGGTATGAATAACGCTCTGATGGGTACCAGAGTTACATACAGTTACAAAGATATAGTTGGAGTAAAGGCTATATGGGGTATGCCTCGTTTGGGTATGAGTTTTACAGATACACAAGTGCGAGGTGGTGATATCTCATTTGTTATCTCAAATCTTGTGGGTTGGAAACAGACCGTTTTGGCTGTAGAGGGCTCTGTATTAAATAGATATGAGGCTATATCTGCCGACCTTAAAGAGGAGGGCGCAAGGCCATATACGACAGGTTTTTCGGGCAGAATAAATTTTGAGCATAAGGGCTTTATATTCAAGGGCGAGTATATAGATGCCGGTGAGCGTCATTATGCCAATAGTGCCTATGACGGTGTAAATGACCCACGCATAGACCTTATTAAGAACGGAAATGCTCAGCTTATCGAGTTGGGTTATAGTGGTCATGGTTTGGGCGTAAATGTATCTGCTCGTCGCCTTGAGTATATGGATATGCCGATTGTTTATCGCAATACATCAACAGCAAATACGCTTAACTACATCCCTGCACTGACAGCACAGTATTCATATCTGCTTACAAATCTTAACCCTTATATTGTGCAGCCGAGTACATTTATGGGCTCACATATCGCTCCGGGTGAGATTGGTGGACAGGTTGATATATACTATAATGTAGCGCGAAAGACTAAACTTGGCGGTAAGAGAGGTATGAAATTGGGTCTGAACTACTCGACCTATTGGTCTATTGCAGAGGATAGAACAGCAAAGGCGGACAGTCCGCTGTGGCAGAGTATCAATTTTACCCTTGAAAAGCAGTTTACACGCAAATTTAAGCTCAATTTCCTATACTCTTTCCAGGAGTATAACGACTCACATGGCGTAAATAACATTACATGGAAGAGTAATATTTTTGTGGCTGATATGCTCTATAAATGGACACCGACAATCTCTACACGCCTTGAGTTGCAGTATCTGCTCACAAAAGATGATGATAAAGATTGGATGGCAGCACTTGCAGAGGTCAATTTTGCCCCTTGTTGGAGTATCTTTGCAAGCGATATGTATAACCACGGCTCTACAAAAGTTCACTACTATAATGCAGGCGTAAGTTACACCAAATCGCGTACCCGCATACAACTCAGTTATGGTAGAAATCGCGCAGGTGTTGTCTGCTCAGGAGGTGTGTGTAGAAATATACCGGCATATACCGGCGCAAATTTGATGATTACAACAAGTTTCTAAAACATGAAAAGTTTTGTACGATATATACTACTCTCTGTAGCACTTATTCTTGCTGGTTGTCATGGTGTTGTCAATGAGCTTGATACAGATAGACTGCCATCGGATAATCCTGATAAGCCGACAGTTGAGAAGGGACTTGTTATAGCGGTTGATAAGACTACTATAGAGGCAAACGGAGAGGATTTTGTTACCTTTTCGCTAAAACTTGATGGACAGGAACTTACTTCATCTGATAGCACACTTGCAAATATCTATTTCAAGCATGAGAAGAGCGGAACACGACTTGAGCGTTATGCAACAACCTTCTCGGCTGTGAAAAATGGCGACTACTCATTTGTTGCAACATATAAGGGGCAGCAGAGTAAAAATTCTGTACAGATAAAGGCTGTAAATCGTGAGAAATATGAGCCGTATGGACAGAAAATCATGGTTTATGACCTTACAGGTGCGTGGTGTCCTAACTGCCCAAGTATGACTGCGGGCCTTGAAAATGTGGATGAGATGTGGAAGGATAATATGATTGTCCTTGCCGTCCACAATGGCGACCAATGGGCTATTCCAGCTGGTAATAGCGATTTGGCTCAGATGATGCTCGGTCAATTTGGTGGTGTGGGCTACCCAAGTTGCATTTACGACCTTCAGTATCTGAACGGTAATGCCAGAACTCCGAGCGAGATAGGTAAGATTTTAGAGGAGCATCTAAGGGATTACCCTGCAACATGCGGTGTGAAAATCTCTTCGACAAAACTTGAGGGAAAGAGACTTACTATTGATGCTGCCATGACAAGTTCTGTGGCGGCAGAGTATGAGTTGGGCTATGCTGTAATTGTTGATAATCAGTATTATAGCGGAGGTACGGCTATTGATGGTATATATAACGATATTGTGGTTGCCGTGTCTGAAAATTTCAACACGATGACCGATACAAAGTTTGCTGCCAAGGCAAAAGAGGAGGTTACAAAGAGTTTTGTTGTCGAAAATCTTGCCTATACAGACCCATCCGTAATGCGTGTTGTTGTTTTTGCTCTTACAAAGCAAAACGGAAAGGTTATGGTCGATAATGCCAATGTTTGCAGCGTAGGCAAGAGCGCACCTTATAATACGGTGGGTTATTTTGATGGTCTGCCTGAGGATAAGTTGACACTTACAGCCGATAAGACTACAATTAAGGCAGATGGCTCGGATGCTGTAACATTTACCGTTAAGTGTGGCTCGGAGGATGTGAGCAATGCCCGTACAATGAATATCATCCGAACATTTAATGGCGAAGAGATAGAGCTTAAGGCCGGAGTAAATAGCTTTACAACAACCGTTGCAGGAGAATATACCTTCAAAGCACGATACTACAAGGGTGGTGATATGTTCTCAGAGAGTATCTCTGTTACAGCTACAGATGCTACAGCCGGTGGAACTACAAATTTCCGTCATAAGTTGCTCGGTATGCAGTTTACATCTGTAGGTTGTCCAAACTGTCCGACTCTATCGACGGTTATTAAAACTATCGAGGCTGAGCAACCTAATCGCCTTGTACCTGTATCATTTCATCTCGACTATAATATCTCTGACCCGATGAAAATCGCTATTGGCGACACATACTATAAGACGCTGAAAGGCAATGGGCTGCCAATGTTCTATCTCGATTTGAGGGATTGCGAAGAGATGACAAGCAATAAGAGTGTTATTGAGACCGAGATGGCAAAGATTGTTGCAGACTACAAACCAACTTGTGGTGTGGCGATAACAACATCTTATGACCAGCAGAGCGGAACACTTACAATTACTCCAAGGATTAAGTCAAATATCGAGACGCAATATCGCTATCTGATAATGCTTGTTGAGGATGGTATAGAGGCGGCTCAGTATGGTGTGTCTGGTAGCTCTTATACACACAACAATGTTGTTCGTGCCGTGCTTTCAGATAATATATATGGTAGCCGCTTTAATAATGGAGCCGTGTTGGAGGTAGGTGTTGACACTCCACTCTCTAAGGCTGTTACTACCACTATAAAGAGTAGCTGGAGGGCTGAAAATATGAGAGTTGTTGTCTCTGCGCTCAGCACCTTTGATGGCGGAACAACATACTACTGTAATAATACAAACTCTTGCAAACTCGGAGAGAGTACAGACTATGCCCTTGAAGGCGAAGAGGGTAGTGGAGGCAACAATACTCCTGCAGGAAACAGCTTTAATAAACATGTGGCGGTATTTGAGTTTACGGGTGCTTGGTGTAGCCAATGTCCACAAGGATATACCTTCTTAAAATACCTTATCGAGGACTATTATAGCCACAATACAGTTCATATACTTGCTTTCCACGACTCTACAGGCGGAGCAGACCCTATGGGCATGACTTTGACTAATACACTTTTTAAGAAGTTTAATTTGGATGGCTATCCGGGCTTTGTGGTGGATATGCGTGAGGGGACAAGCGAAAAGACGGCTATACAAGCGATGATAGAGAGCTCATTTAGCAGTTACCCTGCAACTTGTGGCGTAAAGTTATCTTCACAATGTGCATCAGGCAAGGGAACTGTTACGGCAGAGGTGTGTGCAGATGCAGCAGGAACTTATCGTTTGGCTCTCTATATTATTGAGGATGGCATTGTGGCAAAACAGAATAGCGGAGGTGTCTATAAGGATGACTATGTTCATAACCATGTTGTTAGGGCTCTGCTCTCTTCGCTCTATGAGGGCGATAGAGTAGGCGCACTCAAGAGTGGCGAAAAAAAGAGCCTAAGCTATAACTTTACCCTTGATAGTAGCTGGGTGGCAGAAAATTGTACACTCTGCGCACTTGTTATTGACAGCAATGGCTATGTGAATAATATGGCAGTATGCCCATTAAATGGAACAAAGGATTACGACTATAAAAAATAGATATTATGATTAAGAAATTTTTGACAATTGTGCTTTGCACTCTGATTTGTGTGAGTGTAGTGCCTTCTTGTGGTGAAAATGCTCCGGTTGATGACAATAAGCAGGAGCAGCCAGAGAATCCGAATCCGGAAAATCCTGGTGAGGAGCCTGAGACTCCAGAGAACCCAGAGAACCCAGAAAATCCTGGAGAAAACCCTGGTGAAGAGCCTGGTCAGACCCCAGATACTCCTGTGCAGACTCCGGTAGATATTTATCCGGGTATTCCTACACCTATTGTAGCATATCAGGATAAGGTTATGGCTTCAAAAGAGGGCGTGTCTATAGAGGTAACAAAGAAAGAGAATCACAACTTTGTCTTTGTAGTTCGTCCGGGCGAAATGGTACAGTCTTACCGTCTCGATGTATTTCCATTGTGCCGTCTGTACAATGCACTCTTTGAGCAGATGAAGGCTGAGGGTAAGAGTACAGCTTCAGAGCGTGATATTGACACTTGGATTCGTAGCTTTGTATTCAACTCTACAGGCTCTGGTGCCTATACTTTTGATGCAGAGACAACCGAAAACTATGCCGAGAAAGAGTTTGATTGGATGAATACCCCTTATGCTCAGGCTCATGTTGTACCTGATGCAGAGTATGTTATCGTTGCTGTTGCTTGCTATGATAAGGCTGGTACAGAGGACGGAGAGATGTCTATGTGTTATCTGAAAACCCCATCAGAGAGCCTTATCGGTAATCCAAGAGTAGAGGTGGATGTAAAGGTTAGCTATACCGAGATGGAGATTAACTATATCCCTAATCCAGACTGTCGATACATCTATCAGTGGTGCTCAAATGAGGATGATTTGATGCCTTATATCAACACCTATGGCGAGAAACTCTATATCGACTTTATGCGTCATACAATTGGCGATGCAATTGCTGCAACCGACCTTGAGGGACTGAGTTATTATATCAACTTTGGACAGAGCGCATCTTCTGAAGTGCCTATTATGGCTACAGCAATAGGCTTGGATAAGAATCAAACCCCTGCAAAGCAGATGGATTCAAAGGTGTTTACACTGCTTGAGAAACCATACTTTGCACCAGCTGAGGGCGAGATTACAATTGTTGAGGAGAAATTGGGCGCATCTTATTTCTGGTATCAATATACTATGGGAGGCAACTGTCCGTTTATGTTCTTCAAGGTTATTTCACCAGCTGAGGCTGAGCACTATAAGACTAAGGCAACAGCAGAAGAGCTTGCTGCATTTGCTCGTTCACTCAACGATGATGGTTGGGGTTTGAAAAACTACAACTACTCTTATGATGAGCAGACAGGTACATTTGGAGATAGCATGACAGCCGTTGATGTATGGCTTAATGGAAATCCTGATACAGAGTATGTTATCGCTTATGTTTGCCGTAACCGCGTTCAGGAACTTGGCGAAGTGAAGTTTACAAAGGTCTTTAAGACAAAACCTCTTGTGCTTGATAAGCCTTCAGAGTGTCAGTCTGATTGCCAAATTACGATGACTTCAGCAGGTAGAACAAGTATTAAGGTGGATGTAACCTATAGCTTTGAGAAGTGTGCAGGTGTTCGTTTCGCATTTATCGGTACAGGCCTTGAAGGTGTACCAGGAGAGGGTGCAGATAGAGATACATACCTCTCTTTCCTCGGCTTTGGTATGTCGGGTGATGCTCAGGGTATGGTTGCCAATAATTGGTGGACAGAGTCTCATGGAAAGGATGGTGCGACAGTGGCAGGCCTTGACCCAGGTACAAAATATACTATTGTTTACGCAAGTGAGGACTGGAACGGAGTTGTTGGCGAGGTGAAATTTGCACAAGCCTCTACTCAGGCCATTGTTGGTGGCGACAATCCGGCTGCAAATATTACAGCAGCAGTTGAAGATGGAGAGTTGGTGTTTACCTTTACCGCAAACTCTGATACTGAGCAGATGTACTATATGGTTGGTAGTGCAGACATGGATAATGATGCTTTGGGAATCAAACATCTTGGCAATGAGAACTATTATACAGCAGAGGAGATGATTAAGAAGTGGACAACCTATTGCTCTGCACAGGGTCTGCCTACATATAATCTTACAACAACACTCTCTGAGCATAATATCCATCAAACCTATGTTGCGCTTTGTATCCCTTATGGTGCAAATTCAGTGCGAGGCAATTTGGCTTATGCAATTTGGGATGGAGCAGCATTAAAGACGCTTACAGACTACTATCCAAACTATAAGCCAGCTTCTATGACTGTATCTTCACAACCTGTCGTTCCGCAGCGTAAGAGCAACCTTGTTCCTGCAAAGCAGTACAAAGAGAGTGTGGAGAGCTATAGCAAACCGGCTGTTAAGGATGTAATTGAGCAGTATAGATATGTGGATATGCACCGTCTTGGCGCGCATCCAAAAGCGAGAATGAGATAACTTAACCTAACTTATAATTAACAGTCCGACAAATCAGGAGTCGGCAGATATTTTTTCGGGGCGTGCGCCTGATTCGCACTTCCCAATAAAAAGTTTTATGTTATGAGAAACTTTTATGCAAAATTCAAGGGCGTTGTCGGTACTTTGGTAGTTGCATCGATGTTGTTTGCATCATGTGCTGTTGAGTATGACGATACAGCTCTGCGTCAGGAGATTGCAGACCTTTATGAGAAGGTTAGCAAACTTGAGGACAGACTCGATGAAGAGGTTGCTACCCTCAAGACTCTCATTGACTCAAAGACAGTGGTTGCTTCTGCAACCAAGAACCAGGATGGTTCATGGGATATCCTTCTTACTTCAGGTGAGAAGATTACCGTCTATCCTAAGTATGTACCAGAGGCTCAGGCACCAGAGGTTAACGAGGGTTGTATAACCGTTGTTAAGGAGGGTGATGTGTACTATTGGGCTCAGATTGTTGATGGTAAGGCTGTTGCTATCGTTGACGGTGCAGGTAACAAGATTCCTGTAGCTCACCCACAGCAGGATATACCAGAGCAGCACCCAGCTCCACAGCTTCAGGTAAACCCTACAACAGGCGATATTGAGCTCTCTGTTGATGGTGGTAAGACTTGGGTTGTTGTAGAGAAGGCTGAGCAGGAGTCTGAGGAGCCTGTTTCAACATGCATCTTTACAGGTGTTGTTGACGGCGAGACATCTGTTGACTTCCTTCTTGCTTCAGGTGAGGTAATCTCTGTTCCTAAGGCAGAGACTATCGACTTTGGTGTTCAGGCTGGTAAGACTTTCGTTACTCCAGGTCAGAGCGTAGATGTTGCACTTAAGGCTGAGAATATTGATGACCTCACAGTTATTGCAAAGCCTGAGGGTTGGAAGGCTACAATCTCAGGTAAGACCTTGACTGTAACAGCTCCAGCACAGGAGAAGATTGACGCTGGCGAGGCTGAGCTCGAGGGTCTTGTAAAGATTCACGCAGCAGGTGGCGATGGCAAGTGTATGGTAGGTAAGCTCCTTGTTTCTGCATCTACTGCATCTGTTCTTATCGAGGTTGTAGGCGAGGATGCTACTATCTACAACAACACAGGTCTTCGTTGGAGTGGCGTTTCTTACGGTATTGCTACTTACGAGGATTTCAGCGCAGAGGCTATTGCAGCTGCAAAGAACGACTACGCACTCATGGCTTATGAGCTTTACGAGACACAGGCAACTGTATCTATAAAGCAGATGTACAACGAGATGATTGCTCAGGTTTACGATCCAGCTGCTTATGTTGAGATTCCAACTGGTACTTCTTATGTAATTTGGGCACTTGCAGGTAGCGATGCTTGGGATCACGTTTACTCTGCTGACGAGGTTGTTTACACTCTTTACACCCCTGCATTTGTAAGTGTTGAGGCTACAGCTGTTACATTCAACTCTGTAGAGTTCACTGCTGTTGGTGGTGGCTATGCAGGCTATATCGTTGGTGTTCTTGCCGGTGGCGAGGAGGCTGAGCTTAAGGCACAGCTTGAGAATGGATTTGGCAACTGGCAGGTAGGTTGGGGTACATTCGGTGAGGAGCTTACCGAGCTCAACTACAAGGGTAATGTGCTTGACTTCCCAGGTAGCACTCTTTGGGGTGGTATCTATCCAAATACCTCTTACATGATCTATATCCTTCCTTTGGTTGATGGTAAAACAAACGCTGATTATCTTGCTTCTGATCTGAAGACTTTCACTTACACAACATCAAATATTGAGGCAGGAGGTAGTGCAACTCTTACATTTGAGCCACTTGAGGTTGCTTATACAAGCCTTGAGGTTGCAATTAAGGGTTCTGAGAATACATCAATGATCTACTCATGGTTTGCAACAGCTGAGGAGTTGGCACAGTATAAGAATGACGAGGAGCTTCTTCAGTATGTTATCCAGTTTAACACAGAGTATCAGCAGATGGCTATGGGTAAAGAGTCTTCAGCTTATATCTCATCACTCAATCCTGGAGATACAGCTACACTTTGCGCATTTGCTGTTGATGCAGATGGTAAGTATGGAGATTTATACAAGCAGGAGTTCAAGACCAATGTTCTTGCATACAATGAGGCTATGAAGGTTGTTATTGATGCCGCAGCTTCAAAGGTAGAAATTACAACTGCAAGCATTAAACTCTCTGTAGATGGTGGAACTGCAGTATCTTACCGCTATATGGCAGTCGAGACAACAGGCTATGCTTGGAAGGGTGAGGCTTCAGCAGAGACAACTCTTGCAATGGATAATAGCTACTATGTAAAAACTGTAGCAGCATCAGATCTTGTTGATGGTTATCTTAATTTGACAGACCTTGAGACAAATTCTGAGTATGTGCTTGCAGTTCTTGCAGTAGATGCACAGGGTGTTCCATCACGCGCTGCATACCACTATTTCACACCAAAACTTCCAGAGTATCCAGTCATCCGTGCTACATCAGCAGATTATGCTGCTGCAAAGCCAACTTATGATTATGCTGTTGCTTGGAACGATGATTATGGTCGTTTCGATGTTACTGTAAATGTAACTCCTGCAGCAGGTACTGTTAAGTATTGGGTAGCTGTTCTTGGTGAGGAGTACCTCTCTTCAGAGTCTGTTGTTCGTGATGCTGTAGATTATATGCTCCTTAAGGAGGGTCAGTATTATGGAAGTAAGTCATTTACTGAGGCTGCTACACTTGTTCCAGACTACAAAGTTGGTGGTACTTATGATCCAAATGCTAATGTATGGATTACTTGGCTTGATGATAAGGGTAACTACTATGAGTGTATCTGTGAGCCAATCTTCAAGCAGACACTTGTTGAGGCAGGAACAGATAAGTGGAATGCTTCACAGCCAACTATCAAGGCAGAGGTTGCTAATGGCGTTCTTAGCTATACTGTAACTCCTGGTGCTGGTGCAACTAATATGTATATCCTTCCATTTGCTTATACAGATTATCGCGAAGCTGTTACCAATACATACATGCTTACAATCAACCCTAATGTAATTCAGAGCGCAACTGAGTACACAGGCTCTCTGAACGAAGTTCAGGAGGATGCATTTGTAATGGTAGCATGGACAGATGCAGAGGGTAATCTCTATCAGATTAAGAAGAGTACAGATTTGTAGTTTTGCTTTAGCGCGATAGCGCAATTGTGGTCATGGCGGTATATATAGTATATTCGCTGACGCAATAATCAGTACAGGGCGGTATCTTTGGATACAGCCCTGTACTTTTTTTGTGTTGATAAATGAGTTTATGCGGACTTTTTTGTCTGAAAATGGAGATATTATTGTAAAATTCGCTATATTTGCTCAATTAACTCAAAATGTGTGTATATATGGGATTTTTCGACCTTTTTAAGAGTAAAA
>JAFWBN010000113.1 GCA_017507075.1 Alistipes sp.
AAAGCACCCAAATCTATGCGGCGCAAAAACTCCTCCTCTGAAAGGAAGTAGTAATCCACGCCATCCTTCTCTGTTCCTCGCGGTGCGCGCGAAGTAGCAGATACCGAGAACTCAAACTGCGGATATTTTTTCAACAACTCATGTACAATGGTTGTCTTGCCCGAACCGCTCGGAGCTGAGAATATGATAACTTTTTCCATAAATTTTCTCTCTTTGCGCTTTTAGAAACTCTTACACCGCCTGTTTATCGTCAAAGTGGAACACTTACAACGCTCATTTTGTTGTCAAAACAGTGCAAATACAACGCTCGGCGTTTTTCGAGGCGATGGGACATACTAAAGGTATTTCCCATTGACGAGAAAAAGGTTAGCGGAAGTAGTTGTGCTGTTTTCACGACAAAATCACAGTAGGTTGAGGACCTGTTCCTTTATCTTTTCAAGCTCATCTTTCATCTTAACAACAAGAACCTGGATGTCGTGATTATTGGCTTTAGAGCCTGTGGTATTGATTTCACGACCCATCTCTTGTGCGATAAATCCGAGTTTGCGGCCTGCCATAGGCTCGGTAGCTGCCACCTCTCTGAAGTATTTACAGTGGTTGGCAAGGCGGACTTTCTCTTCGGTGATGTCGAGTTTTTCGATATAGAAAATCATCTCCTGCTCAAGGCGGTTTTCATCCACCTCAACGCCTATTTTTGCTATTCCCTCACGAATACGGCTACGCACAACATCTGCGCGAGCAGCCTCAAAAGGTGTTATTGCATCACGATAAGCCTCTATCTTACCCACACGGTCAAGCAAATCGGCGATAAGAGTCTCGCCCTCCTGCACTCTAAAGGCATCAAGCCCCTGAGTTGCAAGGTTTACTGCCGATACAATGGCTGCAATCTCCTCTTCTGTAGCCTCAACGCTCTCTGTGGATAGCACATTTGGCATACGCAAAATAGCCGGCACGATGGCATCATAGGCTGCATCTATACCTGCGTAACTGAGTGCCGAGGTTGTCTGATTAAGGTAGGCCTTGAAAATCTCACGGTTAATCTCGCCTTGAGTCTCAACATTTTCGCTCTGACAAGTTACAAGCACATCTATCTTACCGCGCACAAGCGACTTTGATACCGCACTGCGCACCTCTGCCTCTGCTGCACGAAAAGCAAAAGGCAATTTTACCGAGAGGTCTAACTGCTTGGAGTTCAGCGAGCGACACTCGGCTATAAATCTCTTCTCTGCTACCTTGACTTCAGCCTTGCCGAAGCCTGTCATTGATTTCTGCATAATATATACTTGGTATGTTCTACCTATTTTACTCTCTTTTCAAATCAAATTCTAAAGTCCTAAGCCTAAATACTAAAAAGCGGACACGGCGCGCACATAGGGGTTGCCTCTCTTATAGTAGTGGCCGGTGCTGCCACTGACACTGACACCCCACACGCAGAACTTATTGCGGAACTCTTTTGAATTATCCTCTGTTGATGACAAATACCACCATGCCTCGCCTCCGTTATACAGTCTTGTACCACCTTTAGCTACAAGTGTACGGTTAACAGCATCGTGAATAGAGTCGTTTAGCGTAAAGGTCTTTAATTCCTCTATTGCCGGCAGATACCATCCCTCGCCAAGGTCTGCACACCATTTGAAGGCAGGGTATTTTGTCTGCCAACCTGCAATTTTCTTTACAATCTGCATATTATAAGCACCGTCAGTTTTACTGTTTGCTCCTATTAGGCGATCTTGCTCATATTTATCTGACGACCATAGAAGTTTTTTACCACTCTGTGTCATACTGACAATCTTGCCGTGCTTACCATCTGCACTAACCTTAAAGACTACACCCTCTTTTATCCCGTCGTTGTAGTAGTCGCCGACCTTATAAGGAGCGGAAGTTATGCCACCCTTTTGAGCCGTTGGGGTTTGCAGAGTTAGTGCATCTCCAAAAGTTGCTACGGCGCGCACATAGTAGTTGAGGTCCTTATTGGTGTTGCCGGTGTAGCCAATGCTCACAAGGACAAGCCACGCGTGGAACTCATTTGAATTATCTTCTGTTGATGACCAATACCACGCCTTCTCGCCTCTGTTATATAGTTTTGCGCCACCTCTCTCTGCAAGTGTACGGTTAACAGCATCGTGAATAGAGTCGTTTAGCGTAAAGGTCTTTAATTCCTCTATTGCCGGCAGATACCATCCCTCGCCAAGGTCTGCACAC
>JAFWBN010000114.1 GCA_017507075.1 Alistipes sp.
ACCTGCACGGTCTTTCCCATATAATCACCTCTACGCTCCTTCTCAATAACTGTTTTGTAAATCTTTCCGGTGGTTACAGTGTTTTTATTTGAGGTAGCGATAGATGTAAAACGCTCATAGTGTCCCAAATCAAGGTCTGCCTCTGTGCCATCTTCTGTAACATAGCACTCGCCATGCTCGTATGGGTTAAGCGTACCCGGATCAACATTGATATACGGGTCAAACTTCTGAATTGTGGTTACATAACCACGAGCCTGAAGAAGTCGTGCAAGGGATGATGAGATAATACCCTTTCCAAGTGAAGATGCTACACCTCCGGTAACGAAGATGTACTTTGGTCTTGACAATTTCATACCTTTGTTTTTTTAGTTGTATTGTTTACTCATTAACCAAAACCGACAACGGCGATTACTCGCCGTCGTCAATAAGTCTAATTTTTGTAATTATATCGGCTATATCGCGCTTTGTCTTTGCAATCTTCTCCTCTACATCGGCGATAAGAGACTCTGCGCCTTTAGATTTAGAGAAGAAACCGATGTTGTTCTCAAGTGTTGCAACCTCTTGCTCAAGTTGGCGCACACGGTTGTAGAGTTTCTCGCGCTCAGACTTTAGACGACGCTCTGAGCCTGCACGCATTGAAGATACCTTCTCCTTGAAGCGGTTGATAGACTGCTCACGGTCAGCACCTCTTACAACGGCAAAGAGTCGGTCAACAGCCTGCTTGTAACGCTTCTGAATATCATCTTTATATTTTACAGGTACAAAACCAATCTCGCTCCAACGACGCTGGAACTCTTTTATCATATCATAACCGCCACTCTTTATATCTGCGGCGTTCATCTCTTCAATCAGAGCCTCTTTGCGTTGCAGATTCTCTGCATACTGACTCTCTACACCTGCAAAGTGCGCACTCTTACGCTCAAAGAAGTGGTCGCAAGCAGCACGGAATCTCTTCCATATATTGTCGGCATGGCGGCGAGATACAGTGCCAATCTTTTTCCACTCTGCCTGCAACTCAAGCAACTTGTCGGTAGCCTCTTTCCACTCCTCGCTATCTTTAATAAGCTCTGCTGCCTCACAGAGTGCCTCCTTGAGTGAAAGATTACGCTCCATGTCATCCTTGACATCTGCATAGAAGTTGTGTTTCAACTCAAAGAACTTATCGCAAGCGGTACGGAAACGGTCATAAACCTTTGTATTCTCTTTTTTTGGAGCAAAACCTATTGTACGCCACTCTGTCTGAAGTTCCAAAAGTCTCTCGTTTGCTTTATTCCACTCTTTGTGAGTTGTTGGCGGGGTAGAGATAATTAGCTCGGCTGCCTCACAGAGAGCTGTCTTGCGCTCAAGGTTTGCAAGCTGCTCACCCTTAAGAGACTCGAAATACTCCTGATGGCGACGGTTGATAATTGAAGAGGCCGCCTTGAAACGCTCCCAAAGGGCATCCTTTTGTTCTCTTGCCACAGGTCCGGTCTCGCGCCACTGCTCATGCAGTTTCTGCAACTTACGGAAAGCGTCAACAACATTGCTATCTTCTGCAAGAGCCTCAGCAGAGTCGCAAAGTGCAGTTTTTGCCTCAAGATTTTTCTTAAGGTCAAGGTCTCTGAGTTCCTTATTTATATTTACAAAGTCGTAAAAATGCTCTACATGCAGGTTGTATGTCTCCCACAAATCATTTACCTTAGCCTGAGGAACGGGACCTATAGCCTTCCAGCGAGCCTGAAGCTCACGGAAACGGTTGAAGGTTACATTGAGTGTCTCCTCGCTTGAAATCAAAGCCTTCAGCTCCTCGATTATTTCGAGCTTAAGACTGTAGTTCTCCTCCTTTATCTTATCCGATGCCGCTGTAGCTATATCACGACGCTCACGATAGACCTTGAGTAACTCCTTTAGACGAGCCTCATCTGGGTCAGGGGTAATCTCTACAGTTAAGCCCTGCTCTGAGGCCTCTTTTATTTTGCTGTCAACCTGTGCGCGGTGAATCTTGTAGAAGGCAGTCTTTATCTCCTCTACCTGAGGGCGGATATTCTGCTCTGCATCCTGCTCTAAAAGCTCTGCTAAAGCCTCGACAAGCTCACTTTTGCTCAAGCCGACAATTTTTTTGGCTACAATATCATCCTCTAAGGGTTGCACTTCTATAGTTTCTGCAACCTCTTCAGAGTTGTCCACAATAGCGGACTCTTCCTGCTGTTCAACATTCTCAATTAACACATCCTCAGCAACGCTGACAGCCTCTGTTACAGGGGCTTGGGTAGATTTAATAGTAGTAGCCATAAAATTATAAATTTTAGTTATCACTAAAAAGTGAAAAAAGTATCGCACAAAGATAGTTAAAGCAATTCAAAATTCAAAATTCAAAAAACAAAATTATTTCTATAATTGACGAAAAATTGTTATCTTTGTAGTGTTAAAAGATAAATTATGAGAAAAACAGCATCCATATTGCTATTTTTGTTGCTCTGCGCAACTGCTGTTGCTGCACCTGCGTACTCTGTTGAGGATATTGTCTGTGTGCAAAAGATAGATGCTAAGCGTTACACCTCAAATCCCGATAAAATTCTCTCAGAGCAGGCTGTGGCGGCAATTGATAAGGCGTGTGATTCGTTGCATAGTCTTGGAAAGGCTCAGATTGCTGTTGTCGCTGTTGAGGATATTGCGTCGGATGATGTGTTCAGTTTTGCTCACTCGCTTTTCACATCTTGGGGCGTAGGAGGAAAATCCTCGGATAATGGTTTGGGAATACTGCTTGTAACAAAGCGCAGAGAGATTCGTTTTGTTACCGGCTATGGACTTGAAGGTGTGTTACCGGATGCTCTGTGTAAGCGAGTACAACAGCGATATATGGTTGAACACCTTGCTAAAGGTGATTATAGCAGAGGTATGGTCGAGGGTGTTGCCGTTTTGGCCCATATACTCTCAACAGATGGCGAGGCGTATGCCAATGATGAGGCAGAGATGACCGAAATAGTCGGTTTTATGGCAGTCTTTGTTCTCTTGCTTCTCCTTATAGTCGTTGCGGCTGTTGTTGCAGAGTGGTATAGCAGAAAATGCCCTAAATGTGGCAAACATCATCTGAAAAAACAGGCATCCACAATACTCTCCTCTACTCGTCGCTATGACTTTGTAGAACAGCACTTTAGATGCACCTCTTGTGGCTTTGTGCGCTCAACAAAGACCAAAATATATAAAGACACCGGAGGTGGTGGCTTTGGTGGTGGCTTTGGCGGCGGCTTTGGTGGTAGCAGCTTTGGTGGCGGTAGTTTCGGTGGCGGCTTCGGAGGTGGTAGCTTTGGCGGTGGCGGAGCTGGCTCAAGATTTTAGATTATAGTTTATAAATGGTTAAATATCAGAAGATTATGAAAAGAACATCATTGATTATCGTTGGAGGCGTTGTAGCTTTGATTGTAGCTTACGGTGTGTCAGTTTATAACTCACTTGCTACCGCATCACAGGAGGTGGCTGCTGCTTGGTCAAATGTAGAGACTCAGTATCAGCGCAGAGCAGACCTTATCCCAAATCTTGTAAATACCGTTAAGGGCTATGCAACACATGAGTCAGAAACCCTTGAGAGCGTTGTTGCAGCACGAGCAGCCGCAACATCCATCACTATTGATGGCGCAAATATGACTCCTGCACAGTTTGAGCAGTATGTTGAGGCGCAAGGAAAGGTTACCTCTGCTTTGGGAAAACTTATCGCAGTAGCTGAAAACTACCCAGACCTGAAGGCGAACCAAAACTTCCTTGAATTGCAGGCTCAACTTGAGGGTACAGAGAATCGTATATCTGTTGAGCGTCAGCGTTATAACGAGGTGGTAAAGAGCTTTAATAAAAAGGTGGTTACCTTCCCTAAAAATCTGCTTGCAGGCATGTTCGGATTCTCTGCAAAGGAGTTCTTTGCAGCTAAAGAGGGCACAGATACAGCCCCTGTCGTACAGTTCTAACAAGGCGGTAAATGCAACGAATACTTATAGTTGACGACGAGGATGATATCCGCGAATTTATAAGCTACAACCTTACTCGCGAAGGATATAGCGTATATACGGCATCCAATGGCAAAGAGGCTGTTCAGGTAGCACTTGATGTGCGCCCACACCTTATCTTGCTCGATATGATGATGCCCGTTATGGACGGCAGACAAACTTGTCAAGTGATTAGAAATACTCCGGAACTGAAAGATACTATGGTGGTCTTTCTGTCTGCCGTACAAGAGGAGCAGTGCCAAATAGATAGCTATGAGGCCGGCGCAGACGACTATATAACAAAACCCGTTAGTATGAGAGTTTTGTGCAGCCGAGTAAATGCTATAATGAAACGCCTCGATATACCAGCCCCTAAAACAATATCCCTCGACCTAAATAGTCGCATACTTGCAACTCCTGAGGGCGAATTTGTCCTACCTCGTAAAGAGTTTGAAATCTTGCAACTACTTCTCTCTGAGCCAAATAGAGTCTTTACCAGAGAGGAAATTTTTCAGCGTATCTGGGGCGCAGATGTTGTTGTTGGAGACCGAACTTTGGATGTCCATATCCGTCGCTTAAGACGCAAGATTGGAGACGATAAAATTGTAACATACAAAGGGGTGGGTTTTAAGATATTATCTTAATTTGTCGTCATAGCGGCGCATTTCCATCGGCTAACTAAAAATTCAACAAAGGGCAGTACGCATAGTACAGCCCTTCGTTGTCTTTTTAGCCGAGCCTTGTAAATGCACCACTCTGACGACAAATTGGGTAGGTACTTTAATTTGGCGGATGTTGAACTTTAATTGAGCGACGGATA
>JAFWBN010000115.1 GCA_017507075.1 Alistipes sp.
AGAGGGAAAGAGTGCCCTTGAGGTTGTTCTTACGGTATTGCATGCCGGAGGAAAGTTTGACAAGGGCAGCTACAAAGTCTCAGGAGGTCTGCATGGCGTGGGTGTATCGTGTGTAAATGCCCTCTCTTCACTTCTTGTTGCTGAGATTCACCGTGGCGGAAAGATTTACAAGCAGAGATACAGCAAAGGTTTCCCAACCACACAAGTTGAGATTGTCGGAGATTGTGATGACCGTGGTACAATTATCACTTTCAAGCCGGATGATACTATTTTTACCCTGACAACAACATATCGTTATGAGACTTTAGAGAATCGTCTGCGTGAGCTTGCGTTTCTGAATAAGGGTATTCGTTTGACTCTTACAGATATGCGCGAGATTGATGCAGAGGGTAATCCTAAGAGCGAGACTTTCTATTCAGAGAACGGTTTGCAGGAGTTTGTAAAGTATCTGGATACAAATCGTGGTGAGCCAATTATTGAGTCTATCATATACCTTGACACAGAGCGCAATGGTGTTCCTGTAGAGGTTGCTATGCAGTACAACAACTCATTTAGTGAGAATGTACACTCTTATGTAAACAATATTAACACCATAGAGGGTGGTACACACCTTACCGGTTTCCGTCGTGCGCTTACTCGTACTCTTAAGAAGTATGCAGATGAGTCAGGCATGCTCTCAAAACTCAAATTTGAGATTTCCGGAGACGACTTTAGAGAGGGTCTTACAGCTGTAATCTCAGTAAAGGTTGCTGAGCCTCAGTTTGAGGGTCAGACAAAGACCAAATTGGGTAATGATGAGGTTGCTGCGGCGGTAGATGGTGCTATGTCTGCAGCACTGACAAATTACCTTGAGGAGAATCCAAAAAATGCTAAGGCTATAGTTGAGAAGGTAATCCTTGCAGCTACAGCTCGTCATGCGGCACGCGCTGCAAGAGAGAGTGTACAGCGCAAATCTCCACTCTCAGGAGCAGGACTGCCGGGTAAACTTGCAGACTGTTCAAGCAGAGACCGCTCGGTGGCTGAGATTTTCTTCGTCGAGGGAGACTCTGCGGGAGGTACAGCAAAACAGGGTCGAGATCGTAATTTCCAGGCTATTATGCCTCTGCGTGGTAAGATTCTCAATGTAGAGAAGGCTTTAGAGCACCGCATGTGGGATAATCAGGAGATTAAGAATATGTTTATCGCGCTGGGCGTAAAGATTGGTACTGCTGAGGATAGCAAAGCTCTAAATCTTGAGGGTCTGAGATATGATAAGATTATCATTATGACCGATGCCGATGTGGATGGTGCGCATATTGCAACACTTATGCTTACCTTCTTCTTCCGCAAGATGCGAGAGCTTATTGAGAACGGACATATCTATATCGCTACCCCACCGCTATACCTTGTAAAGAAAGGCAACAGAGAGCGTTACTGCTGGAGTGATGAGGAGAGAGATGCTCTTGTTGACCAGATGGGTAAAGGCGTTAAGATTACCCGTTACAAAGGTCTTGGAGAGATGAACGCAAAACAGCTTTGGGAGACAACGATGAATCCTGAGACCAGAATCCTTCGTCAGGTATCTATCGAGAACGCAATCGAGGCAGATAGAATTTTCTCAATGCTTATGGGTGATGAGGTAGGTCCTCGTCGTGAGTTTATTGAGGCTAATGCAACATACGCAAATATTGACGCGTAAATAATAGAGGCAGGGAGGGATATTATCTTCTCCCTGCTATTTTTATATCCAAACACAACTTAAAACTATGCAGGTAACGGTTATTGGTGTCGCAGGCGGCACAGGTTCGGGTAAAAGTACCCTCGTGAAGAGATTGCAGGAGGCTTTTCGTTCAGATGATGTGGCTACACTATGTCATGATTTCTACTATAAGGCCCACCCTGAGCTTACTTATGAAGAGCGCACGCAGCTCAACTATGACCATCCTCAGGCGTTTGATACCGATATGCTTGTTGAGCATATCAAGGCGTTGAAAAATAACCAGAGTATCGAGCGTCCTGTATATTCTTTTGTTGAGCATAACCGTACAGAGGAGAGAGTTGCTGTAAAACCGTCAAAGGTAATTATTATCGACGGCATACTGATTTTTGAGAATAAAGAGCTTAGAGAACTTATGGATATAAAGGTATTTGTAGATACAGATGCCGATGTTCGTCTCGCTCGTCGTATTTTGCGAGATGTTCGTGAGCGTGGGCGTAGCATGGAGTCGGTTATAAATCAATATACAAACACCGTAAAACCTATGCACGAAGAGTTTGTTGAGCCAAGTAAGAAGTATGCTGATGTGATTATCCCTGAGGGCGGATTCAACTCTGTGGCTGTGCAGATGCTTATCCAGAATATTCGTTCTATAGTAGAGAAATAGCACCACTAAAGAGATAAAAAAAGTCCAGCAAAATTTCTTGCTGGACTTTTTTATTGTTACTTCCTGTCATTTGACGCGCAATCTTTAAGGCTTTAGCCCGCTACTATTATTCTCTACTCTTCTGCTATTTTCTTTATTTCGGATAGCAAGTTCAGAGCCTGAAGAGGTGTGAGACTATTGATATCCAAATCTTTAATCTGGTCGCGTATCTTGATTAGCACAGGGTCATCAATCTTAAACATCGAGAGTTGTATGCTATCCATACCGCTTGAGGCTGCGCTGCCAACAGAAGGAGATGGTTTTCTGTTGCGTTTGCGTGCTGATGGAGATACTGATGGTGCAATCTCGTTGTTTCCATACACCTGCTCAAGATTCTTGAGAATAGTTGTCGCCCTGTCAATAATTGATGTTGGCATACCTGCCATGCGGGCTACATGAATACCGAAAGAGTGTTCTGTGCCGCCACGCTCTAATTTACGCAGAAAGACAATTGTATTATCTATCTCTTTGACAGATACATGGTAGTTTTTCACTCTCTGGCACATCTGCTCAAGCTCGTTCAGCTCGTGATAGTGCGTGGCAAATAGTGTTCGAGGATGAATATCTCGGAAGTTATGCAAAAACTCTACCATAGACCATGCAATAGATATTCCGTCGTATGTACTTGTACCTCTACCAATCTCATCAAGCAGTACAAGGCTGCGCGGAGAGATATTGTTCAGAATACTTGCACTCTCTAACATCTCAACCATAAATGTTGACTCTCCCTGTGAAATGTTGTCTGACGCACCTACACGGGTAAAAATCTTATCAACAATGCCTATATGCGCCTTAGAAGCCGGTACAAAGGCTCCCATCTGAGCCATAAGGACAATCAGTGCCGTCTGGCGAAGCAGAGCCGATTTTCCGGACATGTTTGGACCTGTGATAATAAGTACCTGCTCGCTGTCGCTATCAATTGTAATATCATTAGGAATATACTCCTCGCCAATCTTCATCAGACTCTCGATGACAGGATGGCGTGCAGATTTAAGTTCTATCTTACGGCTATTATCAAGCGTCGGGCGACAGTAGTTTTTTTCTACTGCAATAGTTGCAAAACTCTTTAGACAGTCAATTGTTGCAACAGCTTTGGCGTCTGTTTGTAACTGTCTGAGATACATAGAGATATATGCAATAATTTCGCTGTATATTCTCTGCTCTATTGCAAGAATTTTCTCTTCAGCTCCGAGTATTTTGCTCTCATACTCTTTAAGTTCCTCGGTAATATAACGCTCGGCAGATGTTAGTGTTTACTTACGAATCCAGCTCTCCGGAACTCTATCTTTGTGTGTATTTCTTACCTCTATATAGTATCCAAAGACATTGTTGTAGCTAATTTTTAGAGAAGGTATTCCTGTGGCCTCGCTCTCACGCTGTTGTATTGCTTGCAGCACATCCTTGCCATGCAGAGCCATGCGCCTTAAGTCATCAAGTTCTGCATCCACGCCCTCTGCGATAACTCCGCCCTTCTGTATCTGATTATTTTGAGGGTCTGGGAATATATCGTGTGCAATTCTCTCTCTAACAGCTGTCAGAGGGTCAATTTTCTCGGAAAGAGTGTGTAAAACATGACAATCCGTAGATTCAAGGGCAGCCTTGAGAATATCTACAGCATAGAGTGAGTTTTTAAGTTGTACAAGCTCTCGCGGGGTTACTCTTAACGAGGCTATACGAGAAGCTATGCGCTCAATATCCCCTATCGCGCTAATCTGTTCATGAACAACAGCAGAAAGTTCCGTGTTGGCGATAAACTCGCTGACAACATCCTGACGGCTCTCTATTCGCTTTATATCAAGTATAGGCATTGCAATCCAACGCTTGAGTAGTCGTCCACCCATAGGGGTTGCAGTGCGGTCTATGATATTTGAAAAACAACTCTTTTCGTTGCCATTAGAGCTAAACAACTCAAGGTTGCGGATTGTGAATTTATCTATCCAAACATATTCACTCTGGTCGAGACGAGATATTGAGGTAATATGTGCAATTTGCTTATGCTCTGTAAATTCAAGGTAGTAGAGGATTGCACCTGCAGCCGTAATTCCGTCATACATACCCTCTACGCCAAAGCCTTTGAGGGATGAAGTGCCAAATTGGGTACATAACTTATCAAAGTTGACACTGTATGAGAAAACCCACTCCTCAAGACGATATGTATAGAGTTTATTGCCAAAGATACTTCTGAAACGCTCCTCTTCGCCACGCTGATAGACAACCTCTTTAGGCGAAAGAGAGGATATGAGCTTGTCTATATACTTATCATCCCCTTCGGCTATGAAAAATTCGCCTGTACTTATGTCTAAGAAGGCTGCACCGGTCTTCTCTTTACCAAAATATACAGATGCCAAGTATATATTCTCTTTATTCTCCAGCAGATTTTCACTTAGCGTAACACCTGGAGTTACAAGCTCTATAACGCCACGCTTGACAAGACCTTTGACAGTCTTTGGGTCCTCAAGTTGCTCACAGATAGCCACACGCTTGCCTGCACGCACAAGTTTTGGCAAATAGGTATCTACGGCATGATGTGGAAAGCCTGCAAGCTCAACAGATGATGCAGAACCATTAGCTCTCTTTGTCAGCGTAATACCAAGAATAGACGAGGTCTCTATAGCATCATCTCCAAAGGTCTCATAAAAGTCTCCAACGCGGAATAGCAGTATTGCGTCGGGATGTACCGCCTTGATTTTATAGTATTGCTTCATCAAGGGGGTCTCTACATATTTTTTCTCTATTGCCATAGTGGGTTACAAATATGGCAAAGATAACTATTTTTGTCGATTATTCAAAAAATCTATCATCAAAATTTACAAGAAAAACCCGTTCTGTAGCTCTTGTAAGAGCTGTGTATAACCATCTGAGCATATCTTTGCTCATAGGCTCGTCGCCAAATAAAAATCTGTCAATAAACACAGCCTTCCACTGACCACCCTGAGCTTTGTGGCAAGTAACAGCGTAGGAGAACTTTATTTGAAGTGCATTGAAATATTCGTTCTCTCTAATCTCCTTAAAACGCTTAATTTTACTCTTAATATCAAGGTAATCCTTCTCAACCTCCGCAAACAGCTGTTGAGACTGCTCATAAGTCAGTGAAGGAGACTCGGAAGAGATTGTGTCAAGTAATATTTTACACTCAATTTCTGTATTATCGTAGTCGGCAAACTCAAGTACGGCGTTAGCATAATGGAAACCATACAAATCCTCAAATCGACGAATACGCTTTAGGCAGGCTATGTCTCCATTGGCAATAAAACTCATTGGACACCCCTCTATACGCTCTGTGTAGTGGTAATTATTCTTTACAACCATCAACATATCGCCACTTTCAATCTGCTCCTCGGCAAAGAGTATATTTCTACGAATACCGTCATTATATCTATTGGCACGCTTATTTGAACGGGTTATTACAATAACTTCATCTCTGCCGTAGCGACTATAACAATCCTCAAGAAGCTCTAAAAACTCGCCACCTTGAACAGAGTCAATATCGGGGTAATCTGTATCAAGATGCGGAATTTCATAAATTCCGTTCTCTAACATCGTTCTGACAAGGGTAGCATTGAATAGTATGCCCGAATCGGCCTCTTGTCTTACCACCTCGTCCATGGATTGATAGACAACATCACCGTATGGCAATAGCTCTGAGGGCATAAGTGCCGGACTGTAGTCGTCTCCTACGGGTGGCAGTTGGGCTGAGTCGCCAACAAGGACGAGGCGACACTTTTTGCCACTTCGAACATATTGTATAAGGTCTTCCAATAGAGAACCACTGCCAAAAAGAGTCTTATCTGAACTGTTACTTGTAGAGAGCATAGAGGCCTCATCGACAATGAATACAGCCTCAGACTCTTTGTTTAGATTTAGAGAAAATTTAGACTCATATTGGGCATTGGTTTGCTCTCTGTATATCCTTTTGTGAATTGTTAGAGCCTTTTCTGACGAGTATTTCGATAATACTTTTGCGGCACGACCCGTGGGTGCAAGAAGTATCGTCTTGATTTCCAAATATTTAAGGGCAGAAACAATCGCAGCAATAAGTGATGTTTTGCCTGTTCCCGCATATCCGTTAAGCACAAAAATCTTTGAAAAATCATCGTCTGAAAGGTAGTCGGAAAACGAAATAATTATTTTTTTTTGGTTTTCCGTTGGTTGGAACGATAATTTTTTGTAAATTTGGGTCGCAATTGTGATACTTTGCATTTCAATTGTTTTTTATTGAGTACAAACTTAGTGTTTTTTTTGTAGCTCTGCAACTAAAATAAAAATTATAAATTAAAACTATTTCTAAAAAATGGGAAAGAAATTACTTCAATTGGTGCTGGCTCTGGCAGTTATAGGTCTGGGCTATTATGTCTATGTACTTATTTCAACTCCTATCAAGTTTGCTGAGGAGCAGAAGGTTCGTGAGAAGGCGGTTATTACCCGTATCAAGGACATTCGTACTGCTGAGCGTCAGTTCAAGAGTAAGTATCAGCACTTCACAGCTGACTTTGACTCACTGATTAACTTTGTACTTAACGAGACTATGGAGGGTGAGCGTCGTCTTATTGATGAGGATGACTCTGTTGCTATGGCACAGGCTCGTAAGAAGTATGGTCGTAGATTTAAGAATGTAGAGAAGTTCACTTACTCTGTAAAGGACTCTCTGTTCAAGCACCTTACTGAGGAGGATATTCAGAACCTTCGTTACATCCCTTACTCAGAGAATAAGGAGTTCTACCTTGAGGCTGCAATCCTCACTACCGAGTCTAAGATTGTCATCCCTACTGTAGAGTGCCGTGCACCTTACATCAACTTCCTTGACACTGTAGTTTATCGTCAGGAGGTTATCAACTTGGTTGACAACTGTCTGAATGTACTCAATAAGTATCCGGGCATTAAGTTCGGCTCAATGGAGAGAGGTAACAATGAGGCAGGTAACTGGGAGGAGTTGTAAAAACTCTGACACAAAAGCGTCCATCCGTCTCGCTATGGGTGGACGCTTTTTTTCTGCATCATTGTTAGAAAATGTTGCAGAGAGTGGCGATGTATTTGTTCGAGTATATACCTCTCGAACAACTCTATTGCCATCTGAAGTAAAGAATAGTATCTCTGCGGAGCAGGCCTTATCTATTACCGGACAGGCAGCACAGGATACAGAGATAGCAGTTTATAGTGAAACTGTTGATGGTAGATGTGCCGCAGTAGCTCTCTCAAAAGATGCCTACACTGCCCTATCTGAGGCTTTAGAGGGCCGAGCAAAAATTACCTCGCCACTGCTTGATACTACACATAGTGGCGAAAAATGCCTTGCAGTAGAGATTGCAGATTCTGTTGCATACCTAAGATTGTATAACAACGGCCTAAGGCTTGCCGAGGCATTGAAGATAGAGTCTGCAGATGAATTTTTATACTATGTGGCAGAGATTTTTAAGACTTTAGATGTTGCGATAGATACACCTATATATATTATAGGTGATAGTAAGTTGTCAAA
>JAFWBN010000116.1 GCA_017507075.1 Alistipes sp.
CCTTGCGGCACTCATCTCTACGGCACGAACAGCTGTCTGGTAATCGTGCCCACGGTTAATAGAACACAGCACGCTATCGTTTGTACTCTCTATGCCGTACTCTATGGCGATGTAGTGATTTTTTGCCAACTGAGCAAACATATCCAACTTCTCCTCATCAACGCAGTCGGGTCGAGTGCCGACAACAATACCTGCAATAAGTGGATGAAACAGAGCCTCAGAGTATATTTTTCTAAGGGTGTCAATAGGGGCATAAGTGTTAGAAAAAGATTGAAAGTAAGCAAGATAACGAGTAGCAGTACGGTATCTGCGGCGATGAAACTCTATACCCTCCTCAATCTGATAAAGCACACTTTTTGTAGGCTGGCAGTATGAGGGAGTGAAGGCTGCATTGTTACAAAAAGTGCAACCTCCCTCGGATATGCTGCCATCCCTGTTGGGACATGTAAATCCCGCATTGACTGCAACCTTCTGTACGCGACTACCAAAAAGTCGCTTGAAATAGGCTGCATAACTGTTGTATGGTCTATTGTCGCCCCATGGATACATAAGGCAAAAGTAACTATATTTTTTGATTTTTAGCAACAAATTTGTATATTTGTATCTTGAAGTTATTTATAAATGATATTGCTATGGAGAAAAAACTCGAAATCGGTTACTACCACTACTCGTCAATAGACGAGATGCCTACTGCCGACAGAGTGCTTGTCGTTGAGGCAGAGAAGGCCTTAAAGAAGGCTTATCCTAAATATTCAGGTTTTAGTGTGGGTGCGGCACTGCTTCTTGAGGATGGTACGGTGCTACATGGAGCAAACTCAGAGAGCGAGGTGTTTCCTTCGGGAATATGTGCAGAGCGCAGTGTACTTTACTATGCCGAGGCAAACTATGCACACTCGCCCGTTGTTGCCCTTGCTATAGCTTCAGAGCCTTCAGAGAGGGAGTGTTACCCTTGTGGAGCTTGCCGTCAGGTGATACTTGATGTGCAGCGCAGACAGCAAAAACCTATTCGTCTTATTATGAGTGGCGGAGGCACAGCTACGGTGGTAGATAATGCCGAGGCCCTGCTCCCATTTACATTTCAGTTGTAGGTATGTTTACTCCCCAAGATATAATATTTGAAGATAACCATATTATTGTTGTCAATAAACATTGTGGAGATTTGGTGCAACCAGACCCTAATGGCGATTCGGCACTCGAAAATGAGATAAAGGCATTTATAAAGGTGCGTGATAATAAGCCGTTTGATGTCTTCTTGGGCGTTGTACACCGTATAGATCGCCCTGTGAGTGGTGTTGTGCTGTTTGCAAAGACCTCAAAGGCCCTGTCGCGTCTCAATGAGATGATTCGTAAAGGCGAGATTACAAAACGCTATTGGGCGGTTGTGGAGAACCGTCCCGAAAAGGAGAGCGGAGAGTTAGTACACTATATTTTGCGAGATGGCAGAACTAACCGTTCATACTGCTATAACACCCCTAAGGGAGATGCTAAAAGAGCGGTGTTGAGATATACTGTTTTGGGTTGCTCGGATAGATATACCCTTGTTGAGGTGGAACTTATTACGGGTCGCCACCACCAAATTCGCGCACAGCTCTCAAAAATTGGTTGTCCGATAAAAGGGGACTTAAAATATGGCGCAAAACGCTCAAATCCGGATGGAGGTATCTCTCTTCACTCGCGTAACATGACCTTTATCCATCCTGTACGCAAAGAGAGTGTTACAGTGGAGGCTCAAGTGCCTGCCAATGACAATTTGTGGTTATATTTTGCTCAATCACAAGCGGGACTATGAGAGCGGTAATTCAGAGGGTTAAATACGCCTCAGTTGAGGTTGATAGCCGCGTTATGGGAGAGATTGATAACGGCATGCTTATTTTGCTGGGAGTAGAGGCGGCAGATAGCGATGAGGATATTGAGTGGTTGGCAGGCAAAATATCTCGTCTCAGAATATTTGATGATAATCAAGGGGTTATGAACCTTGATATCAAACAGGTTGGCGGTAGGGCGTTGGTGGTAAGTCAGTTTACCCTCTATGCTTCGACAAAAAAGGGCAATCGCCCATCGTATATTCGTTCCGCACCGGAGATGTTCTCACGACCAATGTATGAAAAGTTTATTTGTCGCCTTGAGCAGTTGCTTGAGACAAGTGTGGAGCAAGGAATCTTTGGAGCAGATATGCAGGTATCTCTTCTTAATGATGGACCGGTTACAATATGTATTGATACCAAAAACAGAGAATAAAATGAGAAAACTTTTAACTTTTACCTCTCTCTTTGTCGCTCTTGTGGTAGTACAGAGCGCAAAGGCGTGGAACGGCATAGGACATGCCACCATTGCTAAAATTGCAGAGCGAAACATGACCGACGAGGCTTTGGAGAAGTGTCGTGGTTATCTGAAACACTCGATGCCTTATCACGCGTCGTGGATGGACTATTGGCGTAATTGCAAGGGTTTTGAGGAGACAAACTATTGGCACTCTGTGCCTTTGGACGATAAATATCGTCAGCAGAAAAAACAGACTCGCAATGCCGCCTATCAGATTAAGCGTATCTGTAAGCAGATGAAAAAGTATCATAAACTGAGCGACTCTATTGTTTGTGATAACCTGAAGTATCTTATACACATGGTCGGCGATATGCATTGTCCTGTGCATACAAAGTATGTCCAGGAACACCTTAAGCAGCGTTCTGTTCGTGTTAAAGGTAAAAAGGTCGGTTTTCATACATATTGGGATGGCGCAGTTGGATACTACCATAAGGGTATGAAGTGCGACCAGATAGCAGAGATGTACGATACATTTACCGATGAACAGATAGCCGAGATTTGCAGTGGAAATCCGGATAGTTGGGTGGCTGTTAATGCCGCAGAGATGCAGGAGATTTATACCCTGCTGCCTGCAAAGAGCGAGGTTACAGAGCTCTCAGAACGGACCCATGCAAAAATAAAAGAGATTGTAGTGCGTCAGGTACAGCGTGGAGGTTATCGCCTTGCGCATATTATGAACGAAATTTTCAAAAAATAGGGAGGGCAGACAATGAAAAGATATATCATTTTGACACTCTTGGCACTTAGCATATCAACTGTATCGGCATGGAATAAATTTGCTCAGGAGTGCATCGCCACCCTTGCTGAACAGAACCTTACAGAGAAGGCAAAAGCAGAAACTACAAAGATTCTTGGTGGTAACTTAGCCTCTGGAGCTTGGTGGTTGCAGGCAATTGCAAAAGATAAAGAGGCTACAAAACATACAGGCTCTTGGCACTTTATCAATGTCTCCGAGAATTTGACCTCTCAAACCACCTCTCCAAAAGATGGAGTTGTGCAGATTGAGCGTTGTATTGATGTACTAAGCAACCGTACAGAACATAGCGACTCTACAGTTGTCGCCTCGCTGAAAACACTTATACACCTTGTTGCCGATATGCACAATATCTCTCATGTCCGTATCGCAGGCATACTTGACTCTCGCAGAAATTTCAATATCGGAGTGTCAAATGGTAAGTTAGGCAAGAAGGAGGTCGTTACATCTATGAGTTGGCGTAAATTCTGGGACTCTCAGATAATCAATCGCCGAGCATACTTCTCTCCGGAGATGTATGCCGAGGATTTGACCCTCAGCCATGCCGCGGATAAGGAGAATTTCTCTAAGGGCGATGTCCGCCATTGGGCGGCAGATATGGCACGCCTCGCAGCTCCAATCTATCAGTGGGCAAAGCCCGACTACTATATGACCCGCGAGCAAAACAACCGCCTCGAACTTATGAACGATAAGACTATGGCTCGCGCTGGTTATCGGTTGGCGGCGGTATTGAATGATATTTTTAAGTAATTTGTAAATTTGTTGTCATAGCACGGCATCTACGGCACATCCCTCAAATCCCTGAATAGGAAATACGCAGAAGTATGTCCTATCCAGGGATTTTTCACGATGCACCGTACCTGCCGCACTCTGACAACAAATTATTTGTCGTGATAGCGGCACATTTACTGCCGCTACCCTTCACCCCAACAAAGGGCAGTACCGCAAGTACAGCCCTTCGTTGTCTTTTTAGCCGAGCCTTGTAAATGTACCACTCTGACGACAAATTGGGTAGGTGCTTTAATTAGGCGGAGGGGGAGCTTTAATTTGGGCGCGCGTCCCTAAGGACCTTAGAGACTTTAGAGTCCTTAGAGACACTAAGGTCAGCGCGCGCAGAATAATGACAAATGGTATAGAATAGCAACGGACTTTCAGCCCTCAATGGCATACAATAGCGCGCCCTGCGCGCAGTATTAAGGGCTTTAGCCCGCTGTCATTTATTGTTATTTGCTGTTATTTGTCATTTTGCGCAAATCTGTAGCTCTCCATACAAAAAAAGGTAGCACTTATGCTACCTTTTGTCATTGTTATTTTGCAACTATTTAGCTTTGTTGCAGCAGCTCTTCTCACACTTAGCTTCAGGGCAGCACTCTTTCTGACAATCTTTCTTGCACTCAGCCTTGTCGCAAGCCTTCTGGCACTCAGCCTTTGGGCAACTCTTCTCACACTTTGCCTCGCATTTAGTCTCGCACTTTGCCTCGTCGCAGCAAGCCTGTGCAGCCTGAGGGCAAGCAGCAGCGTTAACACACTGCTCGCAAGATGTTGCATCGCAAGCGTTACTCTTCTTATTGTTATTACCTGCGCAGCTTACCATTGCAACAGCTGCAACCAACATTACAATTGAAAGAATCTTTTTCATAGCTTTATGAATTTAGTATTAAACAAAAAAAACTTTGAACAAAGGTAGTAACTATATGTTGTATAACCAAATTTTTAAGGTACAAAGTTAAAATTTGTAGGGATAAACAACTTTTTTACATCGGTACCCTACGCTTGTTATTTGAAATATTGTTCTTATTTAGTATCTTTGCGACCTATGGAGATAATTACAACCATTACTGAGTCATACGGTATTGCGGGTATTGTGTTAGTGGCAATACTTATGGTGCTTTTTGTTTTGCAACTTGTGCTTTGTTGCAGGCGTCTTGTGGTATCCAGATTTAAGTTGTCTGAGGGTGAGATGGTTCGTCAATCTCAGCCTGCGGTGTCGGTTGTAGTTCCGCTTTTTGGAGAGGACGAAGAGTATCTTAAGGATGGATTAAGGGCTCTGCTCTCTCAAAATTGCCCTAACTATGAGGTTGTAACGGTCTATGTAGGCAAAGAGGATGCTTTCTATGCAACCCTTAAGCACATGCGTAAGTTCTATCCACACCTTAAGACTACGCAGATAAATTACTCCCCACAATATCCTGTATCTGTGAAAATGGCTCTTAATATCGGCATAAAGTCGGCAAATTATGAGTGTGTGGTTATCACTACGCCTGAGACTCGCCCTACAACGCAGGATTGGGTTACATACATGGCTCGCGGATTTATGTTTGGCAATATTGTGTTGGGATATTGCAATTGGGAGCGCACAGAGGGGCTGAAGAATCTGTTTTTCCGCAAATATCGTCTTTCGGAGAGTGTTACATGGCTTGCAGAGGCGATAAGGGGCAGAGTGTATGGAGCTACGCGCAATACGCTCGGTTTTACTAAAGAGTTGTACTTTGGCGTGCGAGGTTTTGACCACCTTGACCTCAATGCTGGCGAGGATGATTTGTTTGTTCAGAGAATAGCTGCAACACAGAGTGTAGGTGTACTTCTTACACCTCATGCGCACTGCACAGAATACTACCCTATGAGCTTTAAGTCTTGGCTTACAGAGGTTTATAGAGCGGGACAGACTCGTCAATTCTATAGTGATACGGCAAAAAATGCAGAGAGTTGTGAGCTAATCTCCAGAGTTGCATTTTTTGTGGCAACTATTGGTGCGATGGCTATTTTGCCGTTAGAGTTAAAGGCGTTTGCGCTGCTATTGTTACTTGTGCGATATATCGTTGTAAGTGTTGTTACGGCAAAGTGTGCCAAGAGGGTCGGAGAGACTGCTGTGGCGGCATGGGAGCCTTTGTTTGATTTTATAGAGCCGTGGGTGCGACTTGTTATAAGGGCAACGCAACCCAAGCGTATAACCGAGTGGAGATAAGGGATTTTGCAGCATTGGATGACCGAGCTTTAGTAAGGTTGGTAGTCGAGGGAGATAGTAGAGCCTTCGAGCCGCTTTTTACGCGTCATAAGGACTCTATCTATGCAATGCTTGTAAAACGCTCCGGAAATCCTGATGATGTTGAGGATTTGTTACAGGAGGCCTTTATGAAGGCTTTTGTAAATATCAACCGTTATAATCCGGACTACGATTTTGGTGCGTGGATTTGTGCCATAGCAAAAAATGCCTTTGTTGATTTCAACCGCTCTCGTCGCAGTAATGCACTAAATCCGGATAATAATTTACCTCTTGAGGGTCGTTGTAGTGGGACCCTCTCGGCAGCACCTTCGCCGGAAGAGAGTATTATCAATGCCCAGCAGAGGGCGCAGATTGAGAGATATATAGCCACACTGCCTAAGGATTACAGAACGCTTTTTGTACTTAGGTTTTTGGAGGAATATACCTACGAAGAGATTGCCGATGCTCTGAAGATGAAAATCGGTACAGTTAAAACCCGTATTTTCCGTGTTCGTGCTATGATGTGCAAACTGATTACGGAGGGCGATAAAATAGGATAAACAATGCAGAAGGCGGAGCTTGTTTTCAAATACTTTGACTCTCTATCTCCAAAGCAAAGAGAGCAGATTGAGAGCCTTTTTGACCTCTATGCCGAGTGGAATGCGAAGATAAATGTTGTCTCACGCAAAGACTTCGACTCGCTCTACCTGCACCATGTCCTTCACTCGCTTGCTATTGCAAAATTCTGCCATTTCAAGGCGGGAGCAAGGGTTGTTGATGTTGGTTGTGGCGGAGGTTTTCCGAGTATCCCGTTGGCTATACTCTTCCCTGATGTTAACTTTGTTGCCGTTGATTCAATAGGAAAAAAGATAAAGGTTGTAGAGGGTGTTAGCACCGCTTTAGGGCTGAAAAATCTAAAAGCTATCAATGCTCGTATAGAGAGCGTTGAGGGGGAGTTTGATTTTGTCGTTTCGCGTGCTGTTACAGAGATGTCAACCTTCGTAAAGTGGGTTTGGCCAAAATGCCGTCGTGGTAGCAGTGCGGCAACATTGCCAAATGGAATACTATATCTCAAGGGTGGCGACCTTACTGCCGAACTTGCAGCAACGGGTATGGATTGGACTCGGTTTGATATATCCGAAGTCTTTGAAGAGGAGTTTTTCCAGACTAAACAAGTTGTATATATCTCACGATGAGACTCTTTGCGTTGATATTCGCACTATCGGTTTTTTGTCCATTTACGCTTATGGCAGAGGATGGAGTAACAGTTACAGGTAGAGTTACCTGTGATGGTGCTCCTATGGCTGATGTTATAGTCTCGGATGGCGCACTATTTACAAAAACCGACTCTACGGGTGTATATCGCCTTGCCTCACTGAAGTATTACGGAGCGGTGTTTGTTATAACCCCTTCGGGATATGAGCCTACGGTAAAACGCGGAATTTTCCCTCAGTTTTATGCTCCACTGAATAGTAAAAAGAGTCAGAAACTTGAGGTGCATGATTTTGAGTTGCGCAAGGTCGATAATAACCGCCATCGCATGATTTTTACTGCCGATATGCACTTGTCGGGTAGAAATGATGATATGATACAACTCAAAAGGCTCTGCCTACCGGCACTTAAAAGGGCGGCAAGCGTAAAAGACTCTGTTGCGGTATATTCTATTATGCTTGGCGACTTGTGTCGCAATGATTCGTGGTATTCACAAGAGATAGACCCCTCGGATGCTGTTGGCGTTCTTGCTCAGTTCCGCTATCCTGTACCTCTCTATACTGTTATGGGCGAAAATGAGTATGATGGTGCTGTGAAGGCTTCTGCGTTAACAGACCATCAAGCCTCGGAGTTATATGTTCGCAGTTGCGCACCGCGATTTTACTCTATGAATATCGGGCAAGTTCACTATATAATCCTTGATAATACCGTTTTTCGTAATGAGGCGGGGGATGGTAAGTATCCTACAGAGATTGTGGGTAAGAGAAATTTTGACCGCAAGGTCTCGCTTGACCAGCTCTCGTGGTTGCGTAGAGATTTGCAGTTTGTTGAGGATAAAAGCACGCCGATAGTTGTCTGTATGCACCATAGCGCAATCCGCACATCGGGTAAAGGAGAGGTGATTAAGGCCTTTTCCAAGGCTGA
Source organism: Alistipes sp. (assembly GCA_017507075.1). Taxonomy (GTDB): domain Bacteria; phylum Bacteroidota; class Bacteroidia; order Bacteroidales; family Rikenellaceae; genus Alistipes. The sequence goes on from JAFWBN010000116.1 coordinate 8,196, forward strand.
GGATACAGACTCGCTTATAGCCTGTTTTAAGGACTTCTCGTCAGTGCGTTTTGTTACAGCGCATATCCATAGACGCCGAGTATCTGCCCCTAAAAAACTAAAAAATATTGTTGAACATACAGTCTCTTCAATCTCTGGAAATAATTGGGAGTCAGTCTATAACGGATACAATCATATCACTTCGGATGGTGGTGCGGCAGGCTTTGAAATTTTTGATTATAATGGTCGAGATGTTGTGTGGGAGCATGTTCCTATTCAGCAGACAGCTGTCCCGTTCCGCGTGTATGATATGAAGAGCGTGGCTGAGTATTATCGAAATACGCCGGATGTTGTAAATATGCTCAAGGCGCACCCAAATAAGCGTGTCAATTATGGGGCGGGGGAGTTTGAAAACTATATCTATGTCAACTTCTGGGGTGATGAACCAGGTGCTACAATCGAGATGTGGGAGGGAAACAAAAAACTCAAAGTGCGTCGTGTGATGCAGGATGACCCGCTCTTTACCTTAGCCTCACCTGTTATCCGCCATAAAAACGCCAGAGGCAGAAAGATTACTATCTCACGAAATAACTCGCAACATCTGTTCCGTGCAAAGACAGATTCGCTTAATCTTCCTATCATTGTCCGCACTACAGACCCTTTCGGAAGAGTGGCTGCCGATACCCTTGTTCGCCCTATTGCTTTCCCTCCAAAGGCTCCCAAATTGTAGTATTTTAGCTATATATAGCTAATTTTGGAGTCTTAATTTTGAATTATGGATTGCTGTGCGTATCTTTGCGGATTATGAAGTTTACTTTACAGTGTACAGATTCTCAGAGCAAAGCTCGCGCGGGAGAGATTGTAACCGACCATGGTACAATCCAAACCCCTATTTTTATGCCTGTGGGTACTGCTGCGGCAATGAAGGGAATCTTCCATAGAGACCTTGAGCAACAGGCAAAGGCTCAGATAATTCTTGCCAATACATACCACCTCTACCTGCGTCCGGGTATGAAAATTATCGAGGAGGCGGGCGGAGTACACCGTTTCTCTACATGGGATAAGCCGATGCTTACTGATAGTGGTGGCTTTCAGGTATTCTCTTTGGCGGCTTGCAGAAAGCTCAAAGAGGACGGATGCCATTTTCAGTCGCATATTGATGGTTCTCGCCATGTTTTTACTCCGGAGAGTGTTATTGACACCGAGCGAACAATAGGTGCCGATATTATGATGGCCTTTGACGAGTGTCCTCCAGGCGATGCCCCGAAAGATTATGCAGCAAAATCTCTTGCGCTGACAGAACGCTGGCTTGACCGCTGCTTTAACCAATACCATAAAACAACACCGAAATATGGACACTATCAATCTCTATTTCCGATTGTTCAGGGTTGTGGTTATGCCGATTTGAGAGCAAAGGCTGCGGAAAATGTGCTGCAATATAATGCCGACGGATATGCAATTGGCGGACTTGCTGTAGGTGAGCCTACAGAGGTGATGTACTCTATGATAGAGGTTGTCAATGCGGTGCTTCCTACAGGTAAGCCTCGCTATCTTATGGGCGTGGGAACTCCTATAAATATCCTTGAGGGTATTGCGCGCGGTGTGGATATGTTTGACTGCGTAATGCCAACCAGAAATGGTAGAAATGGACAACTATTTACCTCAGAGGGTGTTATCAATATCCGTAACAAGAAGTGGGAAAACGACTTCTCGCCAATAGATGCTGCGGGGACAACTTTTGTAGATACCCAATACTCTAAGGCATATTTGCACCACCTTGTTGTGTGCAAGGAGATGCTTGCAGCGCAGATTGCTTCACTGCACAATATAGGATTTTATCTGTGGTTGGTTACAGAGGCTCGAAAACATATTATTGCGGGCGATTTTACTGCGTGGAAGCAGATTATGGTAGAGAAACTTTCAAGAAGGTTGTAGAATAGAAAAATAGAGATTTGCTATGGCAATGTTACCTGAGTATAACAAGCGACCACAGTGGTTTCCGGGGTTTAAGACTCTGGATAGGTATATTCTGACTAAGTTTGTGGGTACCTATCTGTTTGCTATTGCAATGATTATCGTTGTTGTTGTGGTCTTTGACTATGTAGAGAAGATTGATGACTTTACACAGATGCACGCTCCTGTTTCGGCGATAATTTTCGACTACTACTTTAAGTTTGTGCCATTTTTTATCAACCAATTCTCGGCACTCTTTACCTTTATTGCCGTTATATTCTTTACCTCTAAATTGGCATACCAGACAGAGATTGTGGCAATGCTTTCGGGAGGTATGTCCTTCAAGAGGCTTATGTGGCCATACTTTTTGGGAGCAACATTTATTACCACTCTCTCTCTTGTTATGAGCCTATGGCTTATTCCGCTCACGCAGCAGGATTGTGTGGCCTTTGAGCAGAAGTATATCGCACGAAGGGCTCGTGAGCAGTATGACCGCCATATTTACCGCCAGGTAGAGCCGGGAACTTTTGCCTATATACGAGGTTTTAGTAAACATACATCTGTAGCCTCTTTCTTCTCGCTTGAGAAGTATCAGGGTAGCACTATGGTTGGGACTCTTGAGGCATCAGATGTTAGATTTGACCCACAAAGTAAGCATTGGACAGCGCAGAAATATGTTGAGCGCAGATTTGATACTGAGGGCAATGAAACCTTTACCCAAAAGCGAAATTTAGATACAATAATTAACCTTGATGTAGTGGAGCTTGGCAGGCTTAATGAGTTGCTCAAGACAATGACTATTGTTGAGCTAAATAACTTTTTGGAGCAACAGAAAGAGAAGGGCTCAGATTCGCTAAGACAGATAGAGGTAGAGCATCATGCTCGCTACTCATATCCTTTTGGAACATTTATTTTGACACTTATCGGAGTCTCGCTATCCTCTCGCAAGGTTCGAGGAGGTACGGGTCTGCATATCGGAATAGGTATCGCGCTCTGCTTCTCGTATATTATGCTCACCAGAGTCTTTGAGGAGTTTGCTAAGGGTGGAACAATGCCTACGCTGATTGCCGTTTGGCTTCCAAATATCATCTTCCTTATTGTGGGAATATATCTCTATCGAAAAGCCCCTAAATAGTATGAAGAGTATAGATAACATAGTGTCAAAATTGCGTAATGCCGAGCGAATAGACTCTCAGGAGGCACTTTTGCTATGGCAGAAAGCTCCACTGTGGCTACTCTCAGAGATTGCAGTTGAGGCAAAGCTAAGAGTAAGTGGAGAGAAGGTGTATTATAACCGAAACTTCCACATAGAGCCTACAAATATATGCCTTTTTGAGTGTCAATTCTGCTCCTATCGCCGTAAAGCGGGACAAGATGGGGCTTGGGACTACTCTATGGAGCAGGTGCTTGATATTGTGCGCAGTAGAAGGGATAGCGGGGCCACAGAGATTCATATTGTAGGCGGCGTTAACCCTAAATATGACCTCTACTACTATGCTGAGATGATAAAGGCGATAAAGGCTATTATGCCACAAGTGGCAGTTAAGGCATTTACCGCAGTAGAGCTTAATTGGATGATTTCTCGCGCAAACCTCTCTTTGGAGCAGGGTCTAAAGCTGCTTAAAGAGGCGGGTATGGAGTCTATACCGGGTGGCGGAGCGGAGATTTTTGCACCACATATTCGTACAAAGATTTGCCCCCAGAAGTGCAGCGCAGAGGAGTGGCTCGCACTGCACAGAGTGGCGCATAATATGGGTATAGACTCAAATGCAACGATGTTGTACGGGCATATCGAGGGTATTGAGGAGAGAATAGACCACCTGATGCGTATCAGAGAGTTGCAGGATGCTACAGGTGGATTTAACGCCTTTATCCCGCTTAAATTCCGTGCAGCCAACAATTCGCTCTCCTATTTGGGCGAGACAAGCATAACAGACGATTTGAGAACACTTGCACTAAGTCGCCTTATCCTTGATAATGTTCCACATATCAAGGCATATTGGGTAATGTATGGTAAGACTACAACAGAGTTGGCACTTGCCTTTGGTGCAGATGATATAGATGGAACAATAGAGGATTCAACAAAGATTTACTCCATGGCAGGAGCTTCAGACACTCGTCCCGTGATGAGAATAGATGATATTGAGCGCATGTGTAGTGCTGCCGGATTTGTTGCCGTGGAGAGAGATACTCACTATAACGAGGTAAATTATGGCAAAAAAGAGTAATAAAGAGAGCTGGTTGTCAAAACTACGCAGTAAACCGATAGTATGGAACGCAGTGCTTATTGTGCTGATGTTTTTAATACTGTTTGTGGTAAGTTATATAGGCCTTGGTGTGGCTACGCGTCATGGTATGCGCCTTACAGTGCCAGATTTTACGGCACTCTCGCTGGATGATGCGCGATATTTTGCAAAGCAGAAGGGGCTAAAGATTGTGGTAAACGACTCGCTTTATGTTCCTGCATATCCCGGAGGTATGGTGCTTGACCAACTGCCAAAGGGTGGTGTTACAGTCAAGGGCGGAAGAAAAATATACCTTACAATCAACTCTTTTGCCCAGAAAAAATTACCACTTCCTTATGTTGCAGGTCGTTCACTTCGTCAGGCAAAAAATATGCTTGAGAGTGCAGGTTTTGGTATAGAGAGGCTTGAGTATGTTGAGGATATTGCTACAAATTATGTCCTTGAGCAGTATTTGGGAGATGAGATGGTTACTGCCGAGAGCGATATAAGAGTGGAGAAGGGTACGGGCGTTATCCTTAAGGTCGGAATCTCTGATTCTCAGACAACAACTACCGTTCCTCGACTTATTGGTCGCGCGCTCTTCGATGCTAAGGGCAGACTTTGGGAGCAGGGCCTTAATGTAGGTAAGGTAACCTATGACGAGGGTATCAATCTGCTTAATCAAAATGATGCAAGGGTAGTTAGACAGAGTATTCTGCATGGTACAGTCTCCTCTTTGGGTAGTGCGGTGTCGATACATCTTACCCTTGACCATAATGCTGTGGCTGCAGCTGCAGAGCAGGCAGATAAAGCCGCTGAGGAGGCACTTGCTGCGCGTAATCTTGCAGACTCTTTGGCAGCCGTTGCTGCGGCAGATTCACTAAGGATGTTGGAGAGTGTCGAGCCACAACACTCTCAGGCAGATGATGAATTTTTCTTCTAATGGTAGATTATATAGAGGATATTGAGGCGGATGACGAGGAGATAATCACTCCCTCGCCGCGTAGATTTTTAACAGACGAGCAGCCTGATGAAAATGGGCTCTATGAACACTTTTCGATAACGGTTGACAAGGGGCAGTCGATGATGCGCCTTGATAAGTATCTTGCAACCCATATCGAAAATTGTTCGCGTAACCGTGTGCAGACGGCTGTGGATTGTGGAAATGTCTTTGTCAATGACCGCCCACAAAAGGCATCCTATAAAATCAAACCTTTTGACAGGATTGTCCTTAAGATGGAGTACCCTAAATATAACTGCCTACTTACTCCGCAGGATATTCCTATTGATATTATCTATGAGGATGATGATGTTATTGTTGTCAATAAAGAGGCCGGTATGTGCGTACATCCGGGTCATGGAAACTACGATAGCACCCTTGTCAATGCGCTAACATTTCATCTTAAAGACAATCCGATGTTTCAGGAGGGCAATGAGCGCGCTGGCCTTGTCCATAGAATAGATAAAAATACATCGGGCATACTTGTTGTTGGAAAAAATGAGCAGGCGTGCAACCACCTCTCTAAGCAGTTTTTCCACCATACAACTTCGCGTAGATATGTTGCCCTTGTGTGGGGTAACTTTGAGCAGGATGAGGGTACTATTACGGGTAATATAGGCCGTAATCCTAAAAATCGCCACCAGATGTATGTCTTTGCCGATGGTTCGGAGGGTAAACATGCCGTTACGCACTATAAAGTGCTTCGCCGTTATGGTTATGAAACCCTTGTAGAGTGCCGCTTGGAGACGGGTAGAACACACCAAATTCGTGTACACATGCAGTATATCGGTCATCCGCTCTTTAATGATGAGCGATATGGCGGCGACAAGATTCTCAAGGGTACAACTTTTTCAAAGTATAAACAGTTTGTCGAAAACTGCTTTAATATGATGCCACGCCATGCTCTGCACGCCCGAATGCTC
>JAFWBN010000117.1 GCA_017507075.1 Alistipes sp.
CTTTAATTTGGCGGAGGTTGAACTTTAATTGAGCGACGGAGATAGAAATGACATTTAATAGCAACGGGCTTTCAGCCCTCAATAACATAGAATAGCGCGCTACAGAACAAACTAAGTTTCGCAGTATTCGGATTTAGGGAACACCACCGTAGGTGGTACGGTAGAAAATAGAGCCTACACTCAAGCTTGCTTGAAAGTGTAAGGCTCTGTTTTATAGCGTAATAGCCTTTAGGCTATCCTAAATCCGCATCAGCACAAGAGAAACGCAGTTTCTCCGAAAGCTTTTTGCACGCCCTGCTTTTTCTCGAAAAAGCGGGCAGTTCTTAGGAGGGTACTTAGGCCTTAGAAATGTTTAACTTCTGAGCCGACGATTGCGCTAAGCAGGTTATTTGCGGCGGAGGATGCTCCTATACGGAATAGGTCTGTAGTGAGCCACTCTTTGCCCAATATTTGTTCTACGATGGTATAGTACAATGCGGCATCTTGAGGGGTTTTAACGCCTCCTGCGGCCTTAAATCCCACTTTGCGACCTGTTGTTTGATAGTAATCCTTAATGGCGTTGCACATAACGACGGCTGCCTCAGGGGTTGCGGCAACATCAATTTTTCCGGTTGATGTTTTAACGAAGTCTGCGCCGGCTGCCATAGAGAGCAGAGATGCTTTACGGATAAGTTCCGGAGTTTTGAGTGCGCCTGACTCGATGATAACCTTCAGTATAATATCAGAGTCCATCTCTGAGCGAATCATCTCCACTTCGGCAGCAGCCTCGTCATAGTTTCCTGTCAGCATCTTACCTACATTAAGGACTATATCAACTTCGTCGGCTCCATTTTCGATAGCCATAGCCACCTCAAGCATCTTGACCTCAAGGAAAGTTTGTGATGCAGGGAAGCCGCCACCAACGCTTGTGATTCGCATAGGGGTACCATCTACAGCAACGCCTACGGTCTCTACAAATGCCGGATATACGCATATAGAGGCTACATTAGGGATGTCGGGATACTTCTCAGAGAAGGTTGATGTGCGTTTTGCAAAGTCGGTAACTGACTCTACTGAGTCGTTACAAGTAAGGGTGGTTAAATCTACTGCCGAGAGACAGAATTTATACACCTCGACATTTTGGTTTGCCACGGCGGCAACCTTTGCTTGTGCTACGGCTGCTGCCACCTGCTCCTCTGACCATGCCGGAGCGTACTGATTGAGAATTGTGCTGTACTCCATACTATTTTATTCTAAATTTCTAACATGTTTCTCCCAAGCCCATGCGGCCTTGAGTGTCTGGTCAAGCTCTCTTTCTGCCTTCCAACCAAGTTCGTTATTTGCAAGTGATGTATCTGCCCATACGGCTACAACATCGCCTGCTCTACGAGGTGCAACCTTATAGTTTAGTTTAAGGTCGTTAACGCTCTCAAAGGTCTTTACAAGCTCAAATACAGATACTGCACGACCTGTGCCGACATTGAAAATTTCGTATCCCTCCTTGTTTTTATCCTCAACCATGCGACTGATTGCTGCCACATGTGCGCGTGCAAGGTCAACAATATCAATGTAATCTCTTAGACAGCTACCATCAGGAGTAGGGTAGTCGTCGCCAAAAATTGACAGACACTCTCTAATTCCTGCGGCTGTCTGAGTGATATATGGAACAAGATTCTGAGGAACACCTCTTGGCAGTTCGCCTATAAGTGCGGATGGATGGGCTCCGATAGGGTTGAAATATCGCAAAGCAATACCCTTAAGTTGTGGATATGCGGCAACGGCATCCCTTAGAATATCCTCGCACATCTGCTTTGTATTTCCGTATGCACTTGTGGCAGGTTTACGAGGGGTCTGCTCGGTAACAGGTAGCTCCTCAGCCTCGCCATAGACCGTTGCAGAGGATGAAAATACTATATTACTTCTGCCATACTCGCGCATAAGGTCGATTATATTCATAAATGATAGGAGGTTGTTGCGGTAATATTTCATTGGGTCTGCAACGCTCTCTCCTACAGCCTTAAATGCTGCAAAATGGATAACTGAATCAAAATCATACTGCTCAAAAACCTTTGCAAAAGCCTCCTTGTCGCAGCAATCTACATTTATAAACGGAACATTAACACCCGTGATAGCGCGCACGCCCTCTACACCAGACATGTCAGAGTTAGACAAATTGTCTGCCACCACTACATCGAAACCGGCATTGATAAGCTCTACAGCTGTATGAGAACCAATATAGCCTGCTCCGCCAGAGACGAGAACTGATTTTTTATTCATTTTCCGAAATTTTATATGTTAGTACGGTACAAATATAGCAAAAAAATCTTTACCTTTGTACTTAGGTTATCAATTTTATAGAATATGAGCAATATTATTACCGTTCAGCACATAACAAAACGATTTACCGAACATACGGCTCTTGACGATGTTTCGGTAGAGATTCCTGCCGGCTCGGTCTATGGACTGCTGGGTCCTAATGGTGCGGGAAAGACAACACTTATAAGGGTTATCAATCGAATTACAATTCCTGATGAGGGAAGTGTTCTGTTTGAGGATAAGCCGATTACTCAACAAGATATATACCGCATAGGCTACCTTCCTGAGGAGCGTGGATTATATAAGAAGATGAAGGTTGGCGAGCATGCTATTTTCCTTGCCCGTCTGAAAGGTCTTTCGCGCTATGAGGCTATTGTTAGACTTAAAGAGTGGTTTGTGCGCTTTGGTATTGAGGATTGGTGGAATAAGAAGGTTGAAGATTTGTCAAAAGGTATGGCGCAAAAGGTACAATTTATAGTAACTGTGCTACATAAGCCTAAGTTGCTAATCTTTGATGAACCTTTTTCTGGCTTTGACCCGATAAATGCCAATTTGCTAAAGGAGGAGATACTGCGCCTTAGGGATGATGGGGCAACTGTGATATTCTCAACGCATAACATGGCAAGTGTTGAGGAGATTTGCGACCATATAACCCTTATAAATAAATCTCGTAATATCCTATCAGGCCGTGTGGATGAGATTCGCAGAAACCATGGCGATAATATCTTCGAGGTACAGTTTAGGGGCGATTCTGAGCTGTTTAGTAAAGCTGTTTCTGCGGTTCAAGTCCTTGAGTGTCAAAGTGATACTATTACAGGCGTTACCAAGGCTAAGATTCATATCGAAAATAATGCCGATGTAAGAGGCGTTATTGCAGCGGTAAATAGTGCTGTTGATTTGCGCTGTTTCTCGGAGATAATTCCGAGTATGAACGATATATTTATCCGTGCCGTGGCAGAGAATAAGTAGTTTTTTGTAAAAGTAGAGATTATGAGAAATATAGGATTGATTGTAATGCGCGAGTTTAAGGAGCGCGTATATAAAAAGTCGTTTATAATCACAACACTGCTTATGCCACTCCTGTTGGCTTTGATGAGTGTTGCCCCTACGCTGATAATGATTTATGCTAAGGGTGATGCTAAGACAGTCTCTGTGATTGATAATAGCGGTATTGTCGCTTCAGCCCTTGAGAGCGATGAAGATGTAAAATTTGTAATTGTTCCCAATGGCGACTTGCAGGAGGAACTTAAAAAATCACTTGAGAGTGAGACCTTCGGAGTGCTGTATATCGGCAAAGATATCGTTGTCAATCCAAATGATATACAACTCTATACAAACTCCTCTTCGTCAATGCTTATTGAGGAGACAATTACTTCTCAAGTTGAGGATGTTATTGAGGCTGAGCGACTTAAAGAGTATAATATTGAGAATCTGAAGGCTATTCTTGAGGAGATTTCTGTAGATATAAACCTCTCGACTTTCCGCAATGGCGAGGAGGAGAGTACAGTCTCATCTTCTGCTGTGTCAAGCCTTGTAGGTATTGTTTTGGGATTTGTTCTCTACTTCTTCCTTGTGATATACGGCTCTATTGTTATGCAGAGCATTATTGAGGAGAAAAACTCACGAATCCTTGAGGTGCTTGTCTCAACTGTTCGCCCATTTGATATGATGATGGGTAAAATCCTTGGTGTGGCATCGGTTGCAGCGACACAGATTGTTGTGTGGGGTGTGCTTGTTATTACAATGAGTGCCGTTGTGCTGCCAATGCTTATGCCGGATGACTTGATGGCCAATATCGAGGCGGTGCAAAATGGCGCAGATGTGGCTGCTATGGCCAGCGCGGGCGTGGATACAAGTATGGTAACTGCTATGGCATCGATACTCGATACAGGATATATCGCCAAGATTGTAGTGCTGTTGCTCGTCTTTATGGTTGGCGGTTTTCTGCTTTACGCTGCTATGTACGCCGCTGTGGGAGCAAGCGTTGATGAGGCTCAGGATGCACAACAACTTACTACACCTATCACTATCCCTATTATCCTCGCATTTATCATCCTTACAATGATTATGAACGACCCTAACTCTCCACTTGTGGTGTGGTGCTCTATGATACCGTTTACCTCGCCAATAGTTATGATGGGCCGTATTCCAAGCGGCATCCCAACCTGGGAGATAGCACTCTCTATTGTCTTGCTGTACGCAACCTTTATATTTATGGTCTATGTGGCAGGCAAAATTTACCGCGTGGGAATCTTTATGCACGGCAAAAAACCTTCATTTAAGGACTTGTATAAGTGGATGAAGTATTAACTTGTTAAATGGCATCTCAGAAGCGTATTCCAATCGGGATACGCTTTTTTTTATCCCCTAAACAGAGAATATTCTTGAGCATAGTTGCTTGTTTGTTAAAGTTTTACTAATTTTGTTGTGCCGAGAGTATATCTTGGTTTGAAATACATACAGAAAGTGTATTAGTTTCTTAATCCTTGCGTAGAAATCTGGAAAATTTCAAAATGGGTCAAGGAGAGCAACA
>JAFWBN010000009.1 GCA_017507075.1 Alistipes sp.
ATTACTATCCCTGATAGTGTAACTGAAATTGGAAATAATCCTTTCGAATTTTGCAAAAATCTTGCAGAATTTAATGGAAAATTCGCGTCAGAGGATGGTAGATGTCTGATTGTTGACGGAGTATTAAAATCCTTTGCTCCGGCAGGCATTACTACATACAATATTCCTGATAGTGTAACGGAGATTGGAGAAGATGCTTTCTGTTATTGCGAAAGTTTAACAAGTGTTACTATCCCTGATAGCGTAACGGAGATTGGAGATAATGCTTTCGTCGATTGCGATTATATTGCAGAATTTAAGGGTAAATTTGCGGCAGACAATGGCAGATGTCTGATTGTTGATGGAGTATTAAAATCCTTTGCTCCATCAGGATTAACTCAATATACAATTCCTGAAGGCGTTACCTCGATTGGAGATTTTGCTTTCTATGATTGCCGTAGTTTGACAAGCGTAACTATTCCTGATAGTGTAACAGAGATTGGATCACATGCGTTTGAGTTTTGCCATGGTTTAACAAGCTTTACATTTCCTAATAGTGTAACAGAAATTGGTGATTTTTCATTTCAGTATTGTGATGGTCTTACAAGTGTAACTATCCCTAAAGGAGTAACAAGAATTGGAATTGAGGCTTTCGATGGTTGCAGCGGCTTATCAAGCGTAATTATACCCAATAGTGTAACAGAGATTGGAAATTATGCTTTTCATAATTGCACAGGCTTGACAAGTATAACAATTCCTAATAGCATAACAACTATTGAAAATGGTACATTCTCTTATTGCGATGGTCTTACAAGTATTACTATTCCTGATAGCGTTACTGAGATTGGAAATTCGGCGTTCAGAGATTGCTCTAGTTTGACAAACATAACTATTCCTAATAGTGTAACGAAGATTGGATATAATGCTTTCCGGCGTTGCTCTAATTTAACAAGTGTATTCTGTGAACGCACAACACCTCCAACAGCACTAATTGAATATAGCCCTTGGGATGCTTTCGAAAACAACGCTGCAGACCGTAAAATATATGTTCCTACAGAGTCGGTAGATGCGTACAAGGCAGCTGACGGTTGGAGCAAGTATGTCGATTCAATTGAGCCGTACGACTTTTCGGCTGTTAGTGAGTAGTTGTGTGCGACACTAAAGTTTGCGCGACTAAAAATCCGGCGTAAGGCTCGATGCCTATGCCGGATTTCTGCTTTGCAGAAAGGAGATTAGGGAGCGGAAAAACACAAATAACATTTAATGACAATAAATGACAGCGGGCTAAAGCCCTTAATACTGCGCGCAAAGCGCGCTATTGTATGCCATTGAGGGCTGAAAGCCCGTTGCTATTCAATGTCATTTTTATCTCCGTTGCTCAATTAAAGTTCAGCCTCCGCTAAATTAGAGCACCCATTTGTGCTTAGAAGGGCGTAGATGCCACGCTCGGCAAAAAAATCCCGACAGCACTACGCTTATATCTTGCACCAATTTGTTGTCAAAATAGCGCAAATACAACGCTCGGCAAAAATGCCGACGATGGGCTGTACTCTTCGTACTGCTCATTGTCTGCACTTTTTTGTTAGCGGAAGTAGTTGTGCTGTTTTCACAACAAATTAAAGCACCCATTTGTTAAAATTCTAAAAGAATTTTAGTATCTTTACACCAAATATGCGATTATGGCGAGTAATGAGGTGGGCAAGGCGCGGATTTTGACAGCAAGTGCCGGTTCGGGAAAGACATACTCTTTGGCGTATGAGTACATATACAACGCTCTGCGCAATCAGCCTGAGCAGAAGGGTGGGCGTTTTAACCCTTATGCTTATCGCTCTATTCTTGCCGTAACTTTTACGAACAAGGCCACAGAGGAGATGAAGAGCAGAATCCTCAGCCAGATTCACAAGCTTGCCACGGGTCAGGAGTGCGACTATCTGCAGAGGCTCACAGAGCAGACAAATCTTTCGACAGAGGAGTTACAGCGCAGGGCCGCAATAGTTCGCAGTGCGATACTGCACGACTATTCACGATTCTC
>JAFWBN010000118.1 GCA_017507075.1 Alistipes sp.
AGAGTAGTGTATCTCTCACAATTACCGTGGAGAAGAGTACCTTCAAGCCTGGCGTTTTTGCTCGCTATGCGCAAAAGTTGCTTGGTGTTCGTGCCTCACTTGCTGAGCGTACAGAGACCAAACTCTCATCTGTTAAACTACTTGCTCATGAGCCTGCAACACCTCCTGTATCAACTATTTCGGGTGGCGTTGAGGAGGTTATCCTGCCAGCTTTCCGTATAGATAATCGCGCAATGACCCTTGAGCAGCAGGCTGAAGCAGCTGCAGAGCTTATCTTCTCATTGCGTCGCCATCGTAAGGAACTTATTATGGGAGAGGTTGGCGAAAATGTCTTTGGCGCAGGTCTTGCTGCCGCGCTCTCACAGATGGATGCTATGGAGCAGCAGTGTCTGACAATGTTCTATGGCACAACAGTTACAGAGGTTAAGGAGTCGCGTTTTACAATCGTTCCAACATCTTCTGAAAAGAACTATATCGTCTGTCGCTATCGTGAAAATGATGGTGTTTTGCCACTCTCAGACCTCTCAGGAGAGCCTGTAATGGTAACTTTCACCCCATCAAAGGTCAATCTGCTTTCACTCCCTGTGGCAACAGATAAGGACAAAGTAACATCCGAGTATCTTATCGCTGCCGACTGTAAGGTGGAACTATTTATGGGAACATCATCTGTGGCTACCCTTGACCTGCCTATTTTCCAGTATGGCAAAAAGGTCGTTCTTGCTGTGAAGTAGTCTTTGTGCAGATATGCAGAATAATACCTCAAAGATGGTCGCCCTGCTTGGTAAAATCCGCAAGCAGATGAACGGGGCGATGCTTGACACCTTCAGATACTATGGTAGCAACTATGGCGTAAACTACGGCGTGGCTCTGCATACACTGCGAGATATGGCGCAAGAGATTGGTATAGACCACTCTCTTGCCTCTTTTTTGTATCTTCAGCAGGTAAGAGAACTTAGAGTTATAGCACTATGGATTGCCGATAGTAATGCCGTAAAAAGTGCAGATTTCGACTTCTGGGCAAAGGGAATCGTAAATTCCGAAGTGGCAGAACAGGCCGCACACGCCTTGCTGTGTAAAATAACAGATATCGACCTGCTCCTTGATAAGTGGTGTAGTGGCGAAAACTCGCTGATAGCATATAGCGCACATCTTGCAGCATCAAGAAGTAGCATAGTCTCATTTGATGCCATCCAGAGAGCTGTGTATAAAACAGTCTCAAGTTTTCCGGATAATCGCCTTGCCGCTCAAGGCTGTGTTGCATCCCTCGCCTCACAAATACCTGCAAATCGTGCAGCAATACAAGATATTATCAAAAATCTCCCTCAGTCGCCAACGGCAGAAATTATAAGGGATGAAATTAGTTGGAGATTTGAGTATTGATTTGTCGTGATAGCGGTACATTTGCGCTTATAAGGGCATACCTGCTTCCGCTAACAAAAAGTGCCATCAGTGGCTGTACCTTTTGTACTATCCACCGATGGCATTTTTGCCGAGCGTTGCATCTACGCCCTTCTAAGCACAAATGGATGCTTTAATTTGGCGGAGGTTAAGCGCAAATTTAGTAAGGAGGTTAGGGATTCTAAGGAGATTAAGGAGGTTAGGGAGCGCAACAACTTCGTCTGTA
>JAFWBN010000119.1 GCA_017507075.1 Alistipes sp.
CTGCTCTTCGGTATGACTTTTACTACCTAAGATGGCTATCACACTCTGTTTATCTGCAAGTTTTGAATCTTTGATAGCCGGAATACACTCTGCCCAAGTATAGACCTTTGTTGTTGTCGAGACTTTTGCCTTTGGAAATTGTTTCAAAACACAATTTTTCATCGTCATAGCGCGAGCAGTTGCAAGGTTTGCATTTTTCTGAGGTATTCCATCCGGCGAGGCTGTACCCTTAATGGCTACCGATGATATATGCATCAATGTATCTGCACTCTGAGTTACAAATTTTGACAAATCCTTCATCTGCGAAGCATTATTACCAAAATTCTCTTGCAGAGTCGAGATATTCAGAGGAAAGTGAGCCTGAAAATCAGCACTCTCAACATCGGAGCTCTTGACAAGATATTGTTCAGTAATCTTGCCATCCTTTTCACTCTTTGAGATAAGTATTTTTTCGCCCTTATCGGCAGTTTGCGCCGTAGCGGTATATGCTAACGCAAGCGCAATTGATAAAATGGATGTAAATCTTTTCACGGCATTATGTTTTTTATGTTTCAGCCTCACTTATTTCAATAATCAAGCCAAGCAACAGAACAAAAAGTATTTGCAGACTCTATTTTTTTCACTACCTTTGCGTTATGAACAAAGAGAAAGAGATAGAAAAGGATATAGACGATATGTCGTTCTTTGAACACCTCGACGCAATGCGTCCAGGACTTATAAGGTGTGTTATCCTCTTCTTTATTGCTATGGTTGTAGCTCTGCTCTTCAAGGACTACATTATGGCGGTGATTATGGGTCCTAAATCGCCAGATTTCCCGACAAATGCCCTAATGTTTCACCTTGCAGAAATCATGGACTCAGAGGTGCTTAAAATCAATCAAAGTCCTGTTACGCTGATAAATACAACCATGGCAGGTCAGTTTAATATGCACCTGCTGACCGCTTTTTATACTGCTCTTGTAGCCATTTGCCTTATATATTATTCGAGCTATGGCTATTTGTAAGACCTGCACTCTCTCAGAGCGAAATACGAGGTAGCCGCCTATTTATACTATATGTAGTATCGTGTATGGTCATAGGCCTTGTGTTCGGATATTTTGTGTTATGCCCTATTTCGGTAAACTTCCTTACGGGATATACTGTCAGTACCGAGATTACAAATATGATTGATGTAAGTTCGTACATATCTCTTGTAGCAAATATGTCTATAGTTTGCGCTGTAGTCTTTGAACTCCCCGTAGCAGTCTATTTCCTCTCAAAAGCAGGCATCGTAACTGCACAGATGATGAAAAAATACCGCCGCCATGCTATTGTTATTCTTGCCATAGGTGCTGCCATTATCACACCGCCAGATATTATGAGTATGGTGCTGGTTATCATCCCCCTCTATCTACTCTATGAGCTAAGCATAAAGATTGCAAGGTAGAACTTTCTGTTTTTATTTGGAGATTTTCCCTTTTTGTTATATATTTGCGCTTGAAATAGTTGATTTCGGGGCGGGGTGAGACTCCCCACCGGCGGTTATAGTCCGCGACTCTCTATGAGTGAGCTTTATATAGGGTTTTTGCTTATGGAGACTGAATCGGTGAAATTCCGATACCGACGGTATAGTCCGGATGGTAGAAATCAAGCAACAATGCAGGACATAGTATGTCTTGTAGTGTTTGCGATGTTGCCCCGATGTCTTAACAGATGTCGGATTTTTAATTTTTCGCACTATGCGCAAATTTTTTGTAACACTTTTCTTAGGTCTGCTCCCCCTCTCTATCTGGGCGCAGGTAACAACAGCCTCAATAGCAGGCTCTGTAACAGACTCAAACAATCTACCCCTTTCAGGAGCTACAGTTGTGGCTACAAATAAGGCTACCGGTGTCTGGTATGGTACAAATGCCAATACAGATGGCAAATACCATATCGACGGATTAAAGGTTGGTAGTGAGTATGTAGTAACCGTCTCTTGCATTGGTTATATAACAGATGAGATTGAGAACATCCACCCTTCACTTGGTCAAACTGTTATACTCAATGCTACACTCAAAGACCAGCAGTCAATAGATAGCGTGATTGTTATAGGAGGTTATAATAAACCTCACAGCAACTTTTCATCTTATGATATAGAGGCTATGCCGACAATTTCGCGTTCTATTTACGATATTGCTCGTCTCTCGCCATTTGCAGCAACGCAGCAAGAGGGTGGCATTACTATCGGTGGTGCAAATAGCAGGTATAATAGCTTTTATATTGACGGCATTGTAAATAACGACATGTACGGTCTTACAGCAAGTGGCACAAATGGTGGTCTTGCGGGCGCAAACCCTATTCCACTTGATGCTCTTGAACAGATACAGGTTGCCACTACACCTTTTGATGTTCGCCAAAGCGGTTTTACAGGCGGCGGTATCAATGCTGTAACAAAGTCGGGAACAAATACATTTACAGGCAGCGTATATACCTACTATTCGGATAATAATTTCTATGGTAAAGGGGCAAATAACACCCCACTTTCAAAGCAGAATACATTTACCTATGGAGCTTCTATAGGTGGTGCGTTTATCAAAAATAGACTTTTCTATTTTGTCAATGCCGAGAACTCAACAAACCTTTCTCCATCAGCATACCATATTGGAGACCCAAATTGTAAAGTTGCCGAGCAGGATGCAATAACTATTGCCGACCACTATAAGTCTCTTACAGGCTATGATGGTGGCGGATATGGTAGTCGCAACATTGAGCGTCGCAGTACCTCAATATTGGCGCGTATCGATTGGCATATTTCAGACAAACACAACCTTGCTGTACGATACAACTTCCTTGATGCAGGCAAAGATGAGTATGTAAACTCTGCCTCTACCCTACTTTTCCACGGCTCAGGTTATACATCAGTAAGCACTACTCACTCAGTTATGGCTGAGCTTAGCTCAAGAGTATCCTCTTCACTCTTTAACTCTCTGCGTGTAGGATATACCCGCGTTACAGATGGCAGAGATACAGATACAAAAACACCGTTTGTAACTATTGACCATATTCGAGACGGAGAAAATACTGCTGTCAAGATAGGCACAGATGGCATGGCGTGCAGTAATTCACTGACACAAAATAGTATAACACTATCAGATTACCTATCAATAAATAAAGGTAGCCATAATATTACCATAGGTACACACAACGAGATTTTCACAGCAAAAGTTCTGTTTGTCTCCAATGCCGAGGGTTCATATACATACAATACAATGGCAGACTTTCTCGCCTCTAAACCCTCAATGTTCCAGCAGACAATACCCGTAGGTGATGCCTCTACAAGGATAAATACAGCTCAATTTGGGCTATTTGCACAAGATGAGGTTTGGTTAAACTCTCTACAACTAACCTATGGATTGAGAGCCGATATTCCTGTAATTTTCAACACTCCACGAGAAAACAGCCTATTCAACAGTAGTGAAATTGCTCAACAATATGGCGTTGCAACAAACAGCAAACCAAAGAGCCATATTCTGCTCTCCCCTCGTGTAGGCTTTAAGTGGCAAGTACCTACATCAAGTAACAATTTACAACTAACTCTGCGTGGAGGAGTGGGTATATTTACGGGCAGAATACCGTTTGTATGGATTACAAACTGCTACTCCAATACAGGTATGACACAGAAGGGATATACACTTTACGGCGACAATATCCCGCCATTTGGAGTATCTCCATCCGGCAGTGCCGGCACAAGCGCAAATCCGGTAATATATGTTGCTGACAACAAATTCCGTATGCCTCAGACCTTTAAGGCAAATCTTGCCCTTGAGACCACTTATAGGGGCTGGAAGATGACTCTTGAGGGTATCTATGCCAAGAGTATCAACGATATATCTATTCGCAATATCGTAGCCAAAGATAACGGTTCAAAGCTCTATGCAGTAAATGAAAATATGGCAAACAATAGCAACACCTCTGTTTTCTATGACTCAAGTGCCAAAAAGAGTTTTTCGTCTATCTATCTGCTCGAAAACGAAAATAGAGGTTATTCATATAACCTTTCGGCAATAGTGGAGAAGAATTTTGTCTTCGGTCTGCAGCTTGCAGCATCATATACCTTCTCACAGAGCTTTACCGTAAATGATGGTGTGTCATCTTCTGCTCCAAGTATCTGGGGCAAGAGTTATGCAACAGAATCAAATAACAAGCAGCTTACACACTCTGTTTTTGAAGTTCCGCATAAACTTACCGTGCAGTTAAGCTACTCAAAGCGATATGGAAGAGTCTTTGGTTCTACCGTTTCACTTATCTATCAGGGCTATTCAGGCATGCGTTACAGCCCTACTTACTACAAAAATGGAGTCGATGTAAACGGAGACACCTATCGTGGCAACTCAACCATCTATATCCCTACCGAGGCAGAACTTGGTGCAATGAACTTTGAAAGCTCAGAACAGAGAGCAGCTTTCAATGACTATATCATGCAACATCGCGCACTGAGAAACAACCGAGGTCAGTATGCTGCAAGAAACTCTCTTATAACTCCATTTGAGCACCACTTAGACCTCCATTTTGCACAAGATTTCTATTTTAGCAAGCATAACTCCCGTAAAGTGCAGATTACTTTGGATGTGATAAATCTGACAAATGCACTAAACAGCAATTGGGGTACTGTTTACTTCCTTGACGATTGGAAACTCTCTCCTGTAGAGGTTGTATCGCTTACAGACAATGGTCATGGCAATAAAACGCCAAACTACCGCTTTGTTGGTGGAGAGATTTCAAAAAACGACCTACTATCGCGTTGGCGTATGCAGTTAGGTGTAAGAGTAGTATTTTAATGACAAATTATGAAGATAAAAAATATAGTTTTTGACCTTGCGGGGGTTGTATTTGCCCGCAATGAGAGCAGATGTCCAAAGCAACTTATGGACTACTTTTACTTTATCAACTCCGGAGAGCCGATGCCTGAGTTTTGGAACGACTATGACCGCGGAACAAGAGATATAGACTCTGTAGCCCAAGCTCTCGCTCAATTTAGAGGCTCCGATTTTCAGAGAGCAAAAAGTATGATGCTCAGCGCAATTACATACCAAGAGGAGGTTACCTCTACAGCGGCTCTAATTGCAGACTTGAAGGAGTCAGGATATAGGCTTTTTGTGCTGTCCAACATGTCTAAGGAGTATATCGCTTACCTACGAGAAAAACCTGTGTATAAGCACTTTGAGGGCGAGATAATATCTTGTGAGACAGGTCTTATTAAGCCCGAAAAGGCTATCTATGCCACCCTACTTGAGCGTTATAGTCTTGACCCAGAGCAGACTATGTTTATAGATGACCGCAAAGAAAATGTAGAGGCTGCAGCACTCTTAGGAATTACCCCATTTCACTTCGAGCGCAAGGATGCAGAAAAAAGTTGTAAGCAGTTGCGTTGCATGCTATTAAAATAATTTCTACCTTTGTAGTATGGAAGAGATTTTAGAACAACCAACTTATGATGTCATTGTCATAGGCGCGGGTGCCGCAGGTATGATGGCGGCAGGAACAGCAGCAAAAAACGGAGCAAAAGTTCTGCTGCTTGAAAAAATGGAAAAACCGGCTCGTAAGGTGCGTATTACGGGTAAAGGTCGTTGTAACCTTACAAATGCACGCGGAGAGGAGGAGTTTGAGGCCAATATTCGTACAAACTACGACTTTCTGAAGGTTGCTTACTCAGAGTTTAACAACCGTGCTACAATGCGCTTTTTCGAGCGTATGGGTGTAAAATTGGTAACTGAGCGCGGCGACAGAGTCTTTCCTCAGAGTGGCAAGGCCGCTGATATTGCCAATGCACTGGAGTTCTATTGCCGAGATTACGATGTAGAGATTCGTTGCCATACAAGAGTTTCTGGGATAATTACCCTCGGAAACAAAGTTCAAGGTGTAAAATTTTTCAACAAGCGCGGTTTTGAGCGAAAAATTGAGGCTGCCAATGTTATTATAGCTACAGGCGGAGTATCATATCCTCGCACAGGCTCTACGGGAGATGGTTATCTGTTTGCTGACGCGTTAGGACACCATATTGAGGATGTTCGCCCTTCACTTACGGCTCTTGTTACATCACACCCTCAGGCACAATATATCCGCGATGTTATCCTCCGCAACACAACGGTAAAACTCGCCGTTGATGGAGAGATTGTCTCTGAGGAGTTTGGAGAGGTAACCTTCTCTGACAGAGGTATTGAAGGTGCTGCAACACTGCGTCTTAGCCGTGATGCGGTGGATGCTCTTACAGAGGATAAGAGCGTCAAGTTAGTTTTAGACCTCAAACCGGCTCTTGATGAGCAGACTCTGCGTGAGCGTATAAAGCGCGAGACTGCCGAGATGGGTCCGGAGGAGTTCTTTGCTGAGCTTGTTCGTCGCCTTGTTCCAAAACCTCTTGTTGTACCTATCTGTAAAGAGCTTGATGTTCACTCCAGACTCTATATCAGCAAGGTATCGGATAGTGAATTTGAGCGACTTATAAGGGTATTAAAGGGTTGGTCATTCCCAATATCTGACTATGCATCTTTTGACTACTCGATTGTTACAGCCGGAGGTGTTGACTGCTCCGAGGTCAATGAATATACAATGGAGTCTAAAATTGTTAAGGGTCTCTACTTTGCGGGCGAGGTTCTTGATATAGACGCAAATACAGGTGGTTACAACCTGCAAATAGCCTTCTCAACAGGTCATCTTGCAGGTCTTTTGAAGAAATAATGGGAAAAAGCGGGCGAAATATAAAGCGTAGGCTCTATAGCCTTACACTTATCGGCAATAGGCTCTCAAGGGTAAAACACTTTAGAGGGCATGGAGTTCACTCGCCATTTGTCTATGGACTTGTCCGTAAGGCATTTATGAATCATAAATCCGTGCCTGCACAATCCCTGCTATACGATGCACTTATTAGAGTACAAGTGGCAAAAAAGCGTGCTTTAGAACTACAAAAAGCTGCAATTTACTGCAACGCCGAGAGTTTTGCCATAGATTGTACAGAGTGTAGTGCAGATTTCAATATTCTCACCGCAACTTACCCTGCCTCAGAGTTTAATGCAGCCCTTGATAGCGCAAAATCAAACAAAACCACCCTTATTATAATGCAGCCTTACATGGATAGAGTAAGGACAAATACCCTGAAGGAGTTAATCCTCTGCCACCGCTCAACTGTGGTTGACAATCGTGGTTATATCATATTTTTCAACAACCATCTACCTAAGCAATCTATTATTTTTCAACTTTTCTTCGATATCATCTGCTTCAATATTTCCAAAAATTGACCAATCTTTTAGTTTTTTTGGAATTACCCAATTCACTTTAGCGCCTGAAATAATTAATCCAGTTAAAACTGATCTATGGCAATTTCTGCCGATTAAAACTTCATCGAATGGACTTGTAAGAGCAAATGCTAAAGCTAAATTAGCACTAGTTGAGCCACTTGTAATAAAAAATGTTCTTTTTGCGCCGTATGTTTTAGCAGCTAACTTTTGAGCAACATCAATTGCGCCAGTTGAAGGATGAAGTGTTCCTAAATTATCAAATTCATCAGTACAATCTAAAGC